>JBHLQK010000203.1:0-5437 GCA_048884925.1 Candidatus Thorarchaeota archaeon | reverse complement strand
GGAAATCGTGGTAGGAGGGGGGAGTTTCGTAATTGAGGGCATGTAACGAAAAACTAGCCCACATGCTCGCCTTGCATCAATTGCAGCGATGGCTATTTTCCCGCACAACCCACCGCTTTCAAAGCCTAGAGATGAGCTATCTTATTAAAGTTTTGTTTGGCGGATAATAGCTGCTCTCTTAAAGCGCTATTAAAGTGCTAAGAAATGGGGTCTGGTTCATTCCTCTCACTCTTTCCAATGCTTGATGTAAATACCAATTTCAATCAGAACCATTGTGAAAGGATACAGACCCATACGATTGCCGTCGCTCAATTTGCTGTCTGCAGAAGCTAGACCGCCATTCACGAAGCAGTCGCAAACATCTTTTGGCGCCCAAACCAGTCGAATAGGCAAATCAGAGAAAATTCCTCCTTCCTTATATCCAGATACAGAATCGTGTTCTCATTGGCACGCCTATCAGGTACAGTTTTCCTAAGTAGACCTTACAAATGAATCTATATCATATCACTTTGTTAAAGTTAGATAGTGAAAATAAAGGATGGGTATTAAATCATTCCTGAAATATAGAGAATGAAGGGGAGAAATCTCCCCTACATCTAATTCTTATTCGCCTTTGTAAGGCTTTGATATGCTGTCTTCTTCAACCTGAATTGGCTTATGCTTGCTTCGCCACTCGTCAATTGGTTGAGCGAACTTGTCCTCCAGTCTGGACCTGTGGATGGTGTTCATGGTGCAGAAAGGAATGATTCTGCCATCGGGTGCGGCATAGTTCACGTCACAATGCTGAATTCGTTCCAGGTCCAAATTGTATGGATCTTGGAAGTGCATCAAACCAATCATGATTATCCTACGCATGAACTTCGCAAGAGACTCGTAGTCACCTCGATTGAGAAATGCAGAGAGTAGGTCCTTGATGATTCCCTTTCTCTTGATGTGCCTAGCACCAGCTGCAAGCTTTGCTTTTGCCCGTGCACTTGCGCCTCTTTTCTCCTCAGCAAAGAGGTTCGATATGTCCTCGAGTAGGATAAGGAATTTGCTGACATCAATCAAATTTGTGATTGGTTCATAATCCCCATTCTCGTTGATGTAGATAAAAGTAGACATTCCGCAGGCAAAGTGAGTACTGAGCTCAAGTTGTGGTGTGCCTTTCAGCAGACCAAGTGCTCTGCCCACAGGCATCATAGCTGGAACAGGAAACCATGCATCAGCAGGAATCTTCCCTCCAGTCTGTTCTTCAATGAGATGTATACAATCAGGAATAGTAATACGCATCTTTGTGCGAGAGTCATGATCAATCCGGCCGGTTATACTCACAGGTTGGAAGTTGACACAACGAATGACATCACGATTCTCTACTGCAAACTCAACTATGCCGCCTAGTTGGTCTTCATTAACTCCGCGGACTACGGTGGGTACAAGAACAAGAGATTCCATTCCAATCTCTCGAGCATTCTGAATAGCCTGCTTCTTTACAGGAAGCAGGTCCGAGCCGCGTGCTTCGATGTAGGGTTCTGGTGTGATGCCGTCGAACTGCATATATACTGTGGAAAGTCCTGCATCCCTGAGTTCTTGGAAATACTCCTTGCTCTTGCCAATCCTTATGGCATTGCTCGCAATTTGGACGTGCCTAAAGCCCAACTCCTTTGCCCATTTTATGTACTGGGGCAGATGCTTACTAACTGTAGGCTCACCACCTGCGAATTGAAGTGCAGGAGCAGGCACTGGCTCATTGCTCCTAAGATTCGTCATCATATCGAAGACTTCCTCAGGGGTGGGCTCATAGACCGTTCCACCTTCAGCAGCCACAGCGAAGCAGATTGGACATCTGAGATTACATCTGTTCGTGACATCCAGCAACGCTAGTGCGGTATGCGACTTGTGTTCAGGACATTGCCCGCAGTCTTCAGGACATCCTTTCACGGTTTCAGTTCTGGGGTTATCTAGACCTACGGATTTGTACCACCATTTTGACGCCTCTTTGAACATCTTGGCGTCGCCCCAATAGATATCAACAAACTCTCCATGCTTCGCACAGGTCTTCTTGTACATGACCTTACCATCTTCTTCGTAGAGCATTGCATCTATCACATTTACATCATCATTTGTCAAGAAACACTCGGGACATATTGACTGAGTCTTATAGGGAAGTTTCCTCTCTGGATACTTCTCTACTTGAAACCTGGCATAACCACCAGAATCCTCATGAGTGATGGGTTCCTCTGGAACCGGCTTGACTTCATCAGTTGCCATAATCATTCCACTCCATAATCACTATATGGAACCACCACTAAACAGGGTGGTATTCTAGAACCGGGTGCGAGGTTTTAGCAATATAACCTTTGCCCGAAACTTCCGAGTATGAAAAGGGGTATGTCTATTCTTGCATATCCAGAACATATCCTTTCTCGAAACCGCCCCTCTCATCATGTTTCTTTAGGCGAATCTTCTCTATTATTGCTCGATCAATACCTCGATGAACCATAAGAGTCTCTATTATCTCAAGAATGTCGGCTATCTCCTCATCCTCTCCTGAGTTCAATAGCTCTAGGGCTTCCTCCACTACCTTCAGCCTTATTAGCTTGTCAAGTTCACTTCCGGAAACAACACGCACTCGTGGATTGCCGCCTTCTTTTCTGATCATATCAGGAATTCTGTCGCGGACTAGCTTTTCTGTCAACATCAGCACCTAATGTCTAATTCAGAGTACAAGAGCGACTTCGATTTGATGACGAGCCACTTCAAGGAAGGCATCAATAGCAGCTCTCAAGTCATCAGGGATTTCTTTTGTCCAAGGGTCATCAGCATCTCGTGCAACAGACTCTACCATGGCATTGAAGGCTAGGAACTTGGGTGTGAGTAGCTTGTCGAATGAAACCTTGCCAATCCATTGTCCGTTATGGATGACTTCGTATGACGGCTGATATTTCTTTAGAGCATCAGGTACAATTGCATTCCAAAAGAAGGACATTCCATTATATTGACCAGGTTTTCCTAATGCAATATTGTACGTATCCATCGTCGCTTTTGCCGCCACGATATCATACAGTATTCCTATACGGCAGTTCAGGCACTGGTTGAATTCAAGGCCATCCCCGCTTGGCTTTACGTAAGCTATGCCGTTTTTGTCGATATTGCTATCATTGCAATGAACGCAGAGATCCATTCCCCAACGAACTTCCAGATGATTCTCGAAGGGTCCATTGAGGAATCTATTGATGGCACCTTCAAACGCAATTCGAACTGCTTCTTCTCCCTCAATGTTCATCTTGTTTCGAATGGCAGTCCAAACTTCAAGCAAATCCTGCCAAAGAACATTCAGGATTATATCTGCTAGTTCGTCTAATGATTTGTCTTTAAGAGAACTCATGCCTCACACCTTCGAACTCATGCTTCTAGAAACATGTTGTTCTTAGGTGGCAATTAAGTCTTGGTCGTTTCAAGTAGTTCCGAATGGCTAACTTTCACTAGCCTAAGCTTTTTAACTGGGACAACTGCTGTTCTCAGAGAAACCACATAGGTGAGAACAGGATGGATTGCCAAATTCACTAACTCGCGTGAACTTCAAAGTAGTCCATTCTCTGAACACATACCCGTTCGGTTTTTTGAAGAGAATTCAAAGCAATTTGAGAGGAAACTATCTTCCCTATCGAACAGCTATGTTGCATTCGAAAGCTGCATGAATAAGCTCTACCAAGGTTGATGATGTAAATGTTCAAGCCGGTACCTAGCCAAGTTGACTTCGTCGCTCAGGAAGAAGAAATACTCAAGCTATGGGAAAATCTCCAAGCATTTGATAAGCTGAAGAAGCTAAGGGCGAAAGGACCGATTTGGTCTTTTCTTGATGGCCCTATCACCGCAAATAATCCCATGGGTGTCCATCACGGATGGGGACGAACATACAAGGATCTATACCAACGCTTCAAGGCAATGCAAGGATATCGCACGCGATATCAGAATGGCTTTGATTGCCAGGGCCTTTGGGTCGAGGTAAATGTTGAACGAGATATGGGTTTCAAGGGCAAACAAGACATAGAAGAATTTGGGTTGGAGAAGTTCATCATATTATGCAAGCAGCGTGTCTTGGAATATGCTTCAGTGCAGACCCAACAAAGCATTCGACTAGGATATTGGATGGACTGGGATAATCTAGATACTCTGCAGAAGCTGCATGATGCACTTGGAAGTAGCCCGATGGCAATCATGACAATAGAAGGTGTCGATGGTCCAGTTACGGGCACGGTTGAGGAACTTGTCGGAAGACTCGGCATGCCAGAAATGGGCGGGTCATACTATACATTCTCGGAGGAGAACAACTACACCATCTGGACGGTGTTGAAATCATGTCACGATAGAGGCTGGATTTACAAAGGCCGAGATGTGATGCCCTGGTGCGCTCGTTGTGGAACAGCTATAAGTCAACACGAGATAGTCACTGAGGGCTATCGCGAATTAACCCATCCAAGCATCACATTGAGGTTTCCACTCGTCGACCGTCCTGGGGAAAGTCTTCTTGTATGGACAACTACGCCCTGGACTCTTACCAGCAATGTTGCTGCTGCTGTCGGTCCTGAGCTTACCTATCTGAAGGTTCTTCAGGGCGAGGAAACATTCTACTTGAGCCGCGGTACTCTCCACATGCTGGAGGGTGATTACGAAGTACTGGAAGAGATGGTAGGTTTTGACTTAGAGGGATGGGTCTATCATGGTCCATTTGACGAGCTACCAGCTCAAAGAGAGAGTGGAGTCGTTGGAAAGCACAAGGTGATATTGTGGGATGAAGTAGGAGAAGAGGAAGGTACCGGAATAGTGCATATTGCTCCTGGATGTGGAGCGGAGGACTTTGAGCTATCTAAGGAGTTCAACCTTGCTGCAATTGCACCCCTCACAGAGAATGGGATTTTCATTGATGGTTTTGATTGGCTATCAGGAATGAATGTTAATGCCGTCGCTCAGCCAATCTTTGATAATTTAAATGAAAAAGGCCTAACCTACAAGGTTGAGGACTACACTCACCGGTATCCAGTATGCTGGCGATGCCAGGAGGAATTGGTCTTTCGTCTTGTGGATGAATGGTTCATCTCAATGGGAACGAAACTCGACATCCCCTACGAAGAGGTGACAGAGAATCAGAAAAAGAAGAATCTGCGATATCAGATCATGGAGGTCGTTACTAACGATACTAACTGGCATCCATCCTTTGGAAAGGAGAGAGAATTAGACTGGCTACGAAATATGGATGATTGGATGATTTCCAAGAAACGCTATTGGGGACTGGCATTGCCTATATGGGAGTGTTCGAACTGCGGTCATTTTGATGTGATTGGTAGCAGAGAAGAACTGCAGAAAAGTGCAGTTTCTGGCTGGGATGCGTTCGAGGGACACTCACCTCATCGACCATTCATCGATGAAATAGAGATAGAGTGCAATGTATGTGGTA
>JBHLQK010000202.1:0-5452 GCA_048884925.1 Candidatus Thorarchaeota archaeon | reverse complement strand
CAATTGGAATATATCCTACAAGTGCAAAATCAGCAGTTATTGGAGGTTGGATTGCATGCGGAGGAGCAGCGGGCATTGGCACTCCCTACTACGGAGCCCTCATTGAAAACATACTCGAATTAACAGTGGCAAACGTGGATGGCGAACTATTGACGATAAGTGGTGATGAGATAGATCTCTTTGTTGGCTCTTACGGCATACTTGGAGTCATCACTGAAGTTAAGATGAGAATCCACCAAAAACCTGATGACTTCATTCCCTTTAGCTATGGATTTGACCATTTGGAGCATCTGTGCAATGCGATGCGACAGATCGCTGGTATCGAACAGAAACCCATCCACCTCAAGATAGCGGACAAGGATTTCCAAAGCTATAGCAACCCACTTGAAAAGGGCAACTTCGTTTTGACGGTGGTCTATCCAAATCAACCCAATAAGGTCCCAATTGATGACCTCAAGAGAGCAATAGCTGACAACGGGGGAATGGAGCTTGGTGTTGAGTATGCAGCTCATGAATGGACTCTTCGGTATGACTGCGAGTTCAACCCAAAAGAACACTGCGAAACTCTGATGTTTCAGGAGGTTACAGTGGAAGTTGACAAAATCTACGACCTGCTCAAGCAATACGAGTCATATAAGAAATCCCACAAAGTGCCCGCGATATGGTTCGCTATGCTAGGCACTTCAGGATGGGCTAGAGCAGAGCTAATGGCAATGCTGAATCCTGAGCAGTACCTCAAGTTTATAGCCAGTAAGGGAATACTCCACAAAATGGTGAACAAATCGATTTCCCTTGGCGGAGGTCCTTATGCAATAGGTCTACAGAACACAATCTATATGAAGCGAGCATATCCACAGAGAATGGAGATACTGAAGGCTGCAAAAGAAAAGTGGGATCCGAACAATATAATGAATCCTGACAGAGTGACCTCGTGTTTAACATCCTATACTCGGATGCATGTGTTGTTCGCAATGGCTGCTGGAATCAGACGGCTATCTAGATATGTGGAGAGATGAGGTGACAAGACAATGAGAGTTGACATCGATAAGCAAGTGATGCGTCATTGTGGCTCCTGCAACTACTGTCGTGACTCTTGCCCAATGTATATCGAGCTGGGTTCAGAGCTTGACAGTCCTGGAGGCAAAATACGTGCACTGCGAGCATTCAGAGAAAAAATGAGAAAGCCTCCCCAGGAATTGCTCCAAAGGCTTTATTGTGCGGATTGCAGAAGATGTGAGGCAATCTGTCCGGCTGGAGTACCAGTTACTCATATTTGGCATGATGCCAAAGCAAACCTGCTCAATACTGGGGGAGAGATGTCAGAGAATCTTCTGAAGGTTATTGACTGGCTTGATAAGGAAGGAACACCCTTCATTGGATACGAGTCTGATGATAGGACTATCTGGGCAGAGGATCTAGAGCTTCCTGAGAAATCGAAGACAGCTATCTTCAGTGGCTGCATGGGGAGCTTCTGGTTTCCTGACCAGCCAGAGATGGTTGTGGATATGCTTCAGAAGCTGAAGGTTGATGCTGGATACGTACCCAGTGAGGTATGCTGTGGTTTAATGTCCTACTGGGCTGGTGATGATGCTGGCTTTGAAAAGATAGCACGAAAGAATTATGAGATGTTCAAGAAGGCTGGCATTCAACATATAGTCACTGGATGCGGTGGGTGTTATGGAACCCTTGCTGAACACTACGCGCACATGATTCCTGAATTTGATGTAGAGATTCATCACACCGTAGATGTCCTATCAGATATGGTCCGAAACGGAGTCTTGACCTTCAAGGGAAAAGAGGGTTCATACACATTTCATGACAGCTGCCATCTTGGGAGAGCACTTGGGATCTATGAGCCTCCTAGAGAGATAATCAGAGCGATTCCTGACTTGGAGTTTGTCGAACTGCTTAACAATAGAGAGAACTCTAACTGCTGTGGCGGATTCTTGACTGTTCTTGACCCAAATCTCTCCGAATCTGTTGGAAAAAGAAGAGTTAATGAAGCCGTTGAGCTAGGTGTCGACGGAATGATTACCACATGCGTATCATGTTATAAGAACTTGAGCTACTGTGCACGTGAAACCGACCTAGAAGTCATTCAGCTGGATGAGCTGATCTTAGATCTTGCACAGTCATCTCTAGTAGAGGAGTGAGAACAAATGAGTGAATCAAGAAAGGGGACAAGAGTTGTTATTGTTGGCGCAGGAATAGCAGGATTCAGCTGTGCCTTAGAACTGAAGGGTTTGAAGGCACGTTGCATAATTCTAGAGAAAGAGAAGACTGTTGGTGGAAGAGCAAGATCATTCACCGAGTCAGGATATGTCTTTGACCAGGGTCTTCACTTCTTTGTTGGTGGTTTCAAGTCTCTAATTCCGATTCTTGAAAGAAGTGGAATCAGGATGACTACTGTCGGAGAGGGAGCTGTCTGGCTCAAAGGTGGAGAGAGACACATCGTAAGAAAGTCTGCTGTCGATCTGGCTAAGTTTGGACTATTGCCAGTAGCAGATCGAGCACGACTTGGGCTTTTGGTCCAGGAAAGCATGAATCGTCCTGATGAAGAATTTCTGGAGCTTGATAAGATGACCTTTTCACAATACGCAGAAGAAAAGGGAATACCTGAGTCAATCCAGAAGGATTTCTATGACCCATTGATTAGAACCGTGACTTTCATGACTCCAGATGAGGTTTCTGCCGGTCAGTATCTTTACTCAGAGAAGCAAAGGTTCGCATATGAAGATGGATTCAAGGCGATGTACCCAGAGCGAGGTGGTCTGGGAAGTGTTCCATATACGCTCATGCTTCAAGCAAGGAACTTCGCAGTTGAGCCAAAGGTCAATTGTACTGTAAATCAAATCATTGTAGAGGATGGCAAGGTTCAAGGTGTGGATTTTGAACAGGATGGCAAAGATCAGCACTTGGATGCCGATGCAGTTGTAGTAACAACCCCGATTGATCTGTTGCCCAATCTTGTCAACATGAATAAGCTGCCAAAGGACTTTACAAAATCTGTTGGGAAGTTCAATTATGCACCGTCTACTGTAGCCTATTTCGGACTCTCTTCACGTGTTCTTGATTTCAACGTCGGAGCTTTCGTTCCGGGCAGAAAAATCAACATTGTTGCAGAAGCTAAGCGAGTATCTGGAGTTCTTGCTCCAATTGGTGAGTCCCTCCTGACAGTCACTAGTATCGACAAAGAGCTTCTGAAGATGAGTGACGAGGAAGCCACTGAGGAAATTCTCAGCGAACTCAAGGAACTTATTCCTGGAGTTGAACAGAAAGTGACTTGGAAGAAGAGTTGGAAGATTTGGAGGTCAGTCTTGTCTCAGCCTCCAGGTATTCTTGAGGACCGACTGAAGACCAACAGAACTGGAGTTGAAGGGCTTTATGTAGCTGGAGCATTCGCCAATTGCGGAATATACTATGCTAGTATGGAAGCAGCCTCAAAATCAGGCATAGCCTGTGCAGGCGAGATGATCCAAGATCTATCCTAGTTTCATGAGAATAACACCGGAGTGCGATTTTGGCACTCCGGTCTAGACTTATTTTTGGACACAAGCCTAACAGTCTTAAGGCCAATTCACTTGGTTCGTTTGGGATGACCAAACCAGGGCCGATTGAACAGAGTGGTCAGAAAAATGACCCATACGTGTGTGCATCATGCGGGAATTGTACACTAGTGTGTCCAGTCTTCAGACAGATGAGATGGGAACCATTTGGGCCACGAGGAAAACTGAGTATTTCTAAATCAATCCTTGAGGGAAAAACCGAGTTCAATCCAGACTTCACTCGGAAATTATACCTGTGCACATTGTGCGAGCATTGCACCGCAGTTTGCACTACTAGTATCAGACTTGATAGATTCTGGGAGCTTATGCGCGCGGAAGCCAAAGAAAGAAACCTAACTCCCGCACCAGCAAAGTTTGCGTGTGATTCTGTAAAGAGGACAGGTGATCCATTTTCGATAGGTCATTCAAGCAGGCTTCTTTGGGCAGAGGGGATCGAGAAGATTGTTCAATCAAGATTTAATGCTCACGCTGATACTGCCTATTTCTTGGGATGTAATGTTTCGCTAAAACACCAACTCCATGATGTAGCCAAGTCGATGATCAGAATCATGGAACATGCGGGAATAGAGTACACCCTACTGGGTGAAAGGGAAGTATGCTGTGGTGCGCCCTTGATATGGGCTGGTGAACCCGAAGGAACATCATCTATGGTAGAGAAGAACGCTCAGGCGCTGGCGGATTTGGGTGTTAGGAAAGTTGTATTTAGCTGTCCATCGTGCGCAAGCGTCTGGATTAGTTCAATGCATAAAAGCCAAGGAACCTCTGCTGTTCGAAAGATGGAGCTGCTTACAGCATCACAGTTTGTGAATCAGCTGATTCAGAAAGGGCGTCTCTCATTTGAAGAGCAGCCTATGATCACAGCTACTTACCACGATCCATGCATATCGGCGCGAACTCTGGGAGTCTTGAGGGAGCCCCGTGATGTTATCGAGAGAATCCCAGGGATCTACCGTGTGGAAATGGTTCCATCTGAAGAAGAAACACGATGTTGCGGCTCACATGCCCTCCTAAACATGGTCGACCCGCATCTATCTGCACAGATTGCTGAGATGCGCCTAAGAGACGCTTCTGTCACCCCTGCCTCACTACTTGTCACAGAATGCCCTCGTTGTCTGATGGCATTTGATCTCGCCACCATTACTCTTGGTTACACCGTACAAATTCTTGATATAACGCAGCTGGTTGCCAATTCACTTAGTACAAGCTCAGAGAGAGGAGAGGATGAGTCATGAAAATCATCCAGCAAGAGCTTGAGGACATAGTTGGTGCTGATAATGTTACTGCAGATGAAGAAACATGCCGAATCTATTCAGAAGATGCAGCTAATCTTCCGAGCCTAGCGGGACAAATAATAGACAACCAGTTTGAAATAGTAACACAACCTGTCACTGTGAAATCATTGCAGAAATTACTCAAATACGCTGAAGAGAATCGCTTGCCATTAGTACCAAGAGGGAATGGGACTTCAGGATGGGGTGGGGCAATCCCTGCAAAAGGAGGAATCTGCCTTAGTCTTACTCAAATGAACAAGCTAGTTCATCTTGATGACTACGCGTGCACTGTCACCATTGAGGCAGGAATGACATGGCGCGAGCTGTTGATGATTTTGGAACGAATGGGTATGACACTCCCTGTATACCCGTCTAGTGCAACCGCTGCCACTATTGGAGGATTTGTGGCCAGTGGAGGATTTGGTATTGGATCTGCAAAACATGGCGATATCGGAGACCAAGTAGTGGGGCTAGAAGCAGTGCTTGCAAATGCCAAAGTTGTTAGAGTTGGCGAATTGATTCTTGGCCCGCAACCAGACGAACTTCATGATGAAGCTGTGAAGGGGACAGAATGGCTTTCCCAAAAGTCAGGTGGAAAGATTAGGTCTATTGAAT
>JBHLQK010000201.1:0-5576 GCA_048884925.1 Candidatus Thorarchaeota archaeon | reverse complement strand
ATTCGAAGGAACTTCGAGACATCTACCGAATGGATGCGGTGAATCCAGATACTCCTGAGGATGCACAGCGAGTTCTCCGCGACATTATTGAGCGATTCATTAGAGAGAACCCTGATATTCCTAATCCGAAAGTCTATGTTCTTGATGACCCAGGTCTTCTGATTGAGGTAAAGAATCGCTAGACCTTGCTATTTTGTAGGGTGAAAACGCGTACAAAGCGAGGATTATCTCAATCAAGATCCATAGTCCGTTCTGAAAAAGCGTCAAGAAAAGGACACTGTCCACCAGATTCGCCGCCACAATGATTTCCAATGGACCAGGGTACATAGGTATAGGGAATAAAGCTCCTGGGGGTCCACCTGACCACCATACTCCTGATATCCAATCTCCAGACATGAAACGTGATGCTGAATACATCCACAAAATGTAGAGCATCAGGACTATTGATAGAATCCTATACTTGCATGATAACGGATTTAGAGGTTTCCTATCCAAGGAGAATCTACCTGACATTGTTAAATCTCCAATTAGAAAATTCACAAATATTGAAACAGCAATTCCATAATCCCACCCCATTATTCTATGCATCGAGAATTATTAATTTTGATTGTAAATTTATTTTATCGCTCTTTTGGCTTCATTCATTTTTGCTTTTGCTTTCAGAAGTTGCTTTATCGCTGTGGTCGGCACTTTTTGGTCGAACTTGATTTGTATGGTTCCTTTTCCGGTTATGTAGCCTTTTTCTTCAAGCATTTTGTGGTCTTTGCTTTGAAGCACGGCCGCACCAATGCCAAAGCTAACGTGATTCTTGTATGCGGCAAATCCAACAACCTCACCGTGATATTTGTAGAATGGCACGTTCCAGCTTATTCCCTCTTCTGCTTTTGGAATAGTCGATTTTATTATTTTCCGGAGTTCTTCGAGTATCGGACGGGCTTCTTTGTCTGAATTGGCAATGTAAGAATCAACGTTTCTTGGCTTTGACATTTTCATTCATCGTTCCTCTTCTTTCCTTTGTCATTTTAGGTCCGAACGAATCTACATAGAACTCTTTTGCCTTGACTATGTCAGTTACAGGCACATTTATGATTTTGAGTTGATTAATAAACCTAAACTTCATTTTGGGTTTATGCCGGAGATGAGAGTAATCCCCGGCGTGTTATGTGTGATTTTATAGCGTGGTTAAGCCTGGCTAGCTCATCTTCCACGTGGGTCCATCTTTGGTATCAGTGACAGAGATTCCCAATTCTGCCAGTCGGTCACGGATTCTGTCAGAGGTGGCATAGTCCTTTGCTTTCCTCGCATTCTCTCTCAGTTCAAGCAGTAACTCAACTGTACCTCTCAGAGCTTCAGCAGACTCTCCAGCGTCAGCTGCTCCTACAGAGGCTGAGAGATTTACACCAAGAATTCCCATAAGCTCAGTCAGAACTGCTAGTGCTTCTCTGAGTACCGCAGCTCCGCCAACATTGGGAGTGTGAGTGTTGATTTCCCTCACAAAAGTGAATATCTCAGCCAACGCGCCAGGAGTGTTGAAGTCATCATCCATCTCCTTCTCAAAGCCATCTCGAACCCTATTCGAAGCTTCAGCCAGTTTCTTGTCAGCCTCCGCTTCGCGGCTACCAGACCTCTCAAGGATGAGAATGCGACCTCGCAAATTGTCGGCAGAGTTCCTAATTCTCTCCAAGGACTGAATTGCTTGCTTGAGAGCAGTGTCATTATAGTCTAGTGGTTGTCTGTATTGACCTGACACAAGATATAGACGAACTGCCTGATGGTCGTAGCCATCGAGGACTTCCCTAGCAGTGAAGAAGTCGCCTTCGGACTTGGACATCTTCTCAGTGTCGATGGTCAGGAAGCCATTGTGTAACCAATACTTCACCGGAGTTTCGACACCATATGCTGCGAAAGTCTGTGCTATCTCGTTCTCGTGATGAGGAAAGATGAGGTCTTGTCCACCCCCGTGGATATCAAATGGAAGGCCAAGGTAATGTCTTCCCATGACGGAACACTCAGCATGCCAGCCGGGACGACCCTTCCCCCATGGACTCTCCCAAGAGGGCTCTCCTGGCTTCTCAGCTTTCCAGAGTGCAAAGTCACGTGGGTCTTGCTTCTTCTCATCGACCTCAACTCTGGCACCAGCAGATGACTCATCAGTAGAGATCTTTGAGAGGACTCCATATTTCTCCAGTTCGCTTACGTCGAAGTAGACATCGCCATCAACGACATAGCCTTTCCCATTCTTCACGATGAGCTCGACCATTTCGATGATGTCATCGATGTGCTCCGTAGCCCTGGGGTTGATAGTTGCAGGTTTCAGGTTCAGCTGTTCAGAAATGAGCATGTATTCAGCTATGAACTTACTGGCAAGTTCCTGCACGGATATGCCGTCTCTACTCGCCCTGTCTATCATTTTGTCATCGACATCAGTGAAGTTAGTGGCATAATAGACGCGATACCCACGATACTCGAGGTAGCGACGTATTGTGTCGAACACAGAGAACGACCTAGCGTTGCCTATGTGAGGATAGTCGTAAACAGTCGGACCACAGACATACATGCGCACGTTGTTTCCATCAAGTGGTTTGAATTCCTCTTTGGTCCTGTTTAGAGTGTTGTAGACTTGTAGCATTGTCACTACCCATTTTCGCAACTGCTGATTCGCATAAAAAGGCGTCTGCAAATATTGCCCCGAATTCCTTTCACCACGAATTGATAAGGCAGTTCCTACTTATCTTGCTCGCGGTGCTGTATGCTAATGGAATTGGATGTTGATGAGGCTCTCAGTAGAGCATCCGCTCTCTGTGATGAAGAATGTGATGATGATGCGGAACGAGTGCTACTAGAAGCTCTGGAGAAACATCCAAACAACTTAGATCTAAGAACGATGCTTGGGAAGGTCCAGTCACGACTACACAGAGAGGAAGAAGCTGAGATCACTTTGAGGGGCGTTTTGGAGAAGGATCCTCTTCACGAAGATGCATCGTGTGCATTGGGTCGTCTGCTTGACCAGTCACTTAGGTCAGACGAGGCTGAACAAGTCTATCGAGAATTATTGAAGGAGTCTCCTAGCAGTCATTGCGCATTGGATGACCTATGCCGCTTGCTTCTGGCAGAAGGTAGACCCCTCGAAGCACTAGATGTTGCTAGAGGGCATTCAGATAGATTTCCGGATCATATTGAAGCCTATGATGGGCTTAGATATGTACTAGCTGTTATAGAGGATGAACTCTCTGAAGGATACATCAGCGAATCAACAAGTGATGAGACCTTAGTGCGTCTAGTGGCTAACATGCTAGAGCAGTATAAAGTAATTTTGAAAATGGAGCATAATATCGACTCATTCTCTGCTCTACCTGAGAATGTTTCCTACGACCTGGAGAATGACTACTTGCGGATAGTCGGTGAATTAGAGCATTTGTCGGAAATCATAAACGATCGAGGTATCAACCTTCCATCATTGCTTGCGAATCAATTGTCAGCTTCTGTCAAGGAAGGGTCATCAAGGCGAGAGAGAATCTAGATTCCTCTATTGCCATTTGTAGCCGTGTAGGACAGAGTCTTGGAAGGAATCCTTCTTACTCAGAAAAATGAGGTCTTGTTGTGGATCCTGAAGGAGCCAAATATGCAGATTAGAACCCTCGAGCGCTTGAAGCATGTCGATTCGATTCATTGGCTTTAATCCCATTACCTTGAGAAGACTATCTAGGTTGACGACTCTATCCAGATTCTTCTTAGCTGTTGCGACGATTCTTGTCTTGGATCCAAGTTCCATTTGGAGGATTTCACTATCACGCAGCACAGCTTTGATTCTCAATGAAACCATAGGATGAATGGAGTCGAGAAGAAAATAAGCATACCGGCCTAGAACAAAGACTTAATATATCTCATATATGAGATAGGATAACATATCTCTTGCATGAGATAAGTATAACAGAGGAAGGATACAAAAAATGAGAATGAAAATTCAGCTTGGCAAGGATTCTGGCCATCCGCATGTTCCTGTAATGATAAATGACCAGGGGCCTTTCACATTTGTTCTGGATACAGGTGCCAGTGCAACCACGATTTCCAAATCTCTTGCAGACCAATTGGGGATTCCAACTTATGCAGGAAAGAAGGCGAAAGCCAGTGGTATTGGAGGAAATCAGATTTCTGTGCAAGCGGCTCGGTTAGAATCATTTGATGTTGGCTCGATTAGCTTTCATGATGAAGAAGTGGGTGTGATTGACTTGGATGCCGTTTTTGGTTCTGAGTGCAAATCTGGCGTCATAGGATATACGACACTTAGGGACTACATGATAAGAGTCCACTACGGTGTTCTCGAATTCGAGATGCAGAGAAGCAACGGCGAAAGTGACTCTGATAATGTCGAATGGATGCCTTTCAAGCTTCTGATGAATTCGCACCTAGTTGGTGTGCCCGTTTATATAAATGGCAAGGGCCCTTTTGATCACATTTTGGATACTGGATCGAGTGGCAATGTTATGACTCCTGCAGTCGCAAGTGCAATTGGTGTTACTGATGCAATGCCAGAAGGTTTGATTGAGGCTACAGGTTGCTCTGGAGGAAATTGCGTTGGAGTTGCTGGACGAGCGGTGGGATATGGTGCAATGGTACGAAGCATTACCATTGGCTCAGCGGAGCTGAATGATGCAGTAATGGGAGTTATCGATCTAGGAGTTGTAACACCAGAAGGCGAGAAGATTGACTATGGTATCATCGGTTATCCATTCTTGAAGGATTATGAGCTAACTCTCGATTATCCAAATCATCGCTTTGCATTGGCAAAACATAGCGGGAAGTAGAAGCAAGGAGCCTCAGGGGATAAGAGCTAATCCTTTAAAGTGGCTCGGCTATGAGATAGGTTGCCAAAAGGAGGTTGCTCCTATTCCTTCCAAGAAAGACAAACTCGTTAAATTGAAGCAGGATTTTGAGAGAATCAGACAATTACTGAAGATCATCAACACAGAGTCTTGCTTGCTTGTTTATTCATATCTCATGTTGTTTGGCCGCACTACGCCAGCAAAGCTCAGAGAAGCAACTGGTCTTAGCAAAGCCACTATGTTCAGGAATCTTGCATTGCTTTCCGATGCTGAAGTTCTTTCCAAGGAGGAAGTAGATGTTTCCGATATGCGATACAGTCTGCATTACTATATCTCAAAGAATCTTCTTGATGAGGCTAAGAGGCTTTACTCAAAAAGCATTCAGGAATATGCAGCTGAAACAAACAATATTCCGACTTTTGAAAGCTGGGTAATGTCACTCGAAACCCTTCCACTAACACTCAATCGCTTCGTTACTGAGCTCCTACTCTCCGTCGCTCAGGATGCTCAGGATACATCAAAGGGCGAGTGTACTGTGATTACGAAGATGGTTGCTTTCAGAGTTGGTGATATATCCAATCTAACGCGAATTATCGAGATGGTGGGAAACTTGGTGAAGGCTTTCGATACAGAATCTGGTTCAACTCGCAGGAATTGGAGGAAACCTCTAGATACGCCTGCAACGATGACCGTTAGCTTGGTTGCCATGGGATCTGAAGTCCCGAATGACCCATGTGCAGTTGCCGTGAAGAG
>JBHLQK010000200.1:0-5592 GCA_048884925.1 Candidatus Thorarchaeota archaeon | reverse complement strand
CATATTCATGGCTGCTTAATCCATGGATAGGCTCAAGAATCATCTCTGTGACATTTTCTCTTCTGAAGCGGCTTAAAACGCGCTCTCGTTTCCTTTGTGCCTTTAGGATTTCTTCGAATGCCTGTTTCAGACGAGTATTGCGAATCAATGGCGTAAAGCGGTTGTAGAATGCCCCCATCTCTTTCTCGAGTTCTAGAGCAAAACTCAGAATTGACCCTATAGTGCCTAAATCCATTTTCTGATTGAACTCCTATCTACGTCTAAAACCATCTCGTGATAACTACCTTGTCCTCAGTAAAGAAGCGGATAGAATCCCTACCCTGACCGTGGAGATCTCCAAAGAATGAATCTTTCATTCCAGAAAAAGGGAAGTGAGCCACTGGTGCGGCTATCCCGATATTGATTCCTACGTTTCCCGCCTGAACTTCGTATCCAAATCGTCTTGCCCAACCACCACTGGAGGTGAAAATAGAGGCAGCATTGCCATATGGATTGGCATGAATGATGTTTAGGGCTTCCTCGAAGCTTTTCACCCTGATAATTGACATAACTGGTCCGAATATTTCCTCCTGCGCAATGCACATTTCATGTGTGACGCCATCGAAAATCGTTGGACCAACAAAGAATCCATTTGGATGACCCTCAACTCGGACATTCCTTCCGTCAAGCAGAAGATTAGCCCCTTCTTTCAGACCCCTCTCGATGAACTCGATTGTTCTCTTCTTGGCCCCTACTGTAATTACTGGCCCCATATGGACACCCTCCTCTAGACCATTTCCAACTCGAATCATCTTCGCCTTTTCAACAAGGAGATTGACCAAGGGCTCATAGATCCCCTCCATTATCAGAATGACCGCGCCAGCTAGGCATCGCTCACCTGCGCATCCATAACATGATGTCATCAATGCAGAAGCAGTTCGTTCAAGATCAGCATCCGGCATCACTAGAAGGAAGTTCTTTGCACCCGCTTGCACCTGAGCACGTTTGCCATTGGCCGCCGCCCTCTCATAAACAATCCTACCAACTGGAGTAGAACCAACGAAAGAAACACCCTTTGTCATAGGACTGTCCAATAGAGTGTTCGCTGAATCAACATCACCATTGATTAGATTAATCACTCCTGGTGGAAAACCAATTTCATCTATCAACTCAAACAGCTTCATGGCACTCAAGGGAGCAATGGGTGAAGGTTTCACGATGTACGTGTTTCCGCATGCAACCGCAGTTGGTAAGAACCATAGAGGGACCATACTTGGAAAATTGAATGGAGCTAGGCAGAAAAAGACGCCCATGGGCTGGCGGAGCACAATCTCATCAATATCAACAGCAACATCCTCCGCGTTATACCCCATCATCAATGAGGGGATGCCAGTGGCGACTTCCACATTCTCTATGCCTCGTCTAATTTCACCACGAGCTTCATCAATGGTTTTTCCGTTCTCAATTACAACCTGCCTAGCTAGTTCTTCAAATCGCTCTTCCATAAGAGCCTTCATTTCAAAAAAGTATCTTGCTCGCGTGATAGGTATTGTGCGCCTCCATCTGGGAAATGCCTTATTCGCAGATTCTATTGCAAGCTCAGTCTCTTCAACTGTGCACATTGGAACCCGAGCAATGACTTCACCAGTTGCGGGATTAAAGACATCTCTAATGTCACTGGAGCTGGACTCAATCCATTCTCCGTTTATGTAGTTCTTAAGGGTAGGCAGGTCAACCATTCTTCTTTCCTTCTAGCTTTCAGTTTCCTAATATGCGCCCATTTCAACTTCTTAAATTCTTGTTCGTGGAGAGGGGAACAGCTAATAGCCCGAAACCAATGATATCTATTACTTTCTTATTGGCGGAAAGAGGGAAAACAAATGCTTGGCAATTCTAAGAAAGATATCATTCACATATGCCCCAGTCTTTGCACTTGCTTCAAAAAAAGGCCATCCCTTTCTGTTGGCAAGAAGCCTGCCCTCCATGGTGGTCACATTTCGCTCCTCAATTATGTCAACCTTGTTTCCTACAAGCATGCAAGGGAAACTCTGCTTGTCCCTTAATTCCACGTTTATCATTAGGCCTTCAACCCAATCAGGAATGTGCTCAAAAGACTCACGATTCGCGACATCATAAACAAAAACGGCAAAGTGAGCCCCCTTGTAGTACTGCGTCCTCAGTTTTCCAAAGTCTTCTTGCCCACCCAAGTCTATGGCTGTTATTATCACTGGTGTAATTGGATCGACATTTATGGCGATTGCACTCAAATCGACACCTATTGTGGCTGTGTAGTCCGGGTCAAATTCCCCGAGAAGCATCCTTCGTATTAGAGATGATTTCCCGACGTTGGCATCTCCTACAAGCAGGACTTTATAGACAGGCACCGACAGTTCAATATCCTCTCCTGATGCAAGCTCATCGAATCCGAGAATTACTATGAAGATTTGCATTGTTATTTGCGAAGGTATATGCTGTGCTTAGAAAGGACAGCCCTAAAGTGTCCTTTGCTATGCAGAATATCAGGCAGAAGTAGGATAATGGAAATTGGCTGAGTCAAGATAGTATACTAAAGAAAGAGAGGAAGCCTTCCAAATAAGAATGGTCAATGGATGTCTGCACATCCACCTTGGTGCTCGCCTAGTTCATCACGATGGTATTCGGAATCCAAATCTCATTGACGTCAATGCCATCAGATATCGGTGCCATAGTTTGAATCCTCTTCATCTTTTAGCTTCCATTATTATCACAATTCCGCCAATTGCAAAGAGGATCAATTCGCACATGAAGAAGAGTAGTTCATTGTTCAATGCAGACTTTCTGAAAAATTGCGCTGAAAAAATACCCTATTAAGATATGAGCTAGGTAAGGTCATGGTATATCTTTGGTGTGGAGAATAATGCAGGAGATGGAGCATTATTGTTGGGAATCTCTTGATGAGAAAGAAGAGGAAGCCACAGAGGAAGTTGGCTTCTGGACAAACATACTATCCACGGTACTCTCAATTTCCTGGATGGTGACGATATTCTTCTATTGCTGTGTCAGCGGTTCTGCTCCTACACTCCATATTGATGTGGGAGCTCAAATAGCACCCTATCTTGGAGTGTCCGGCTTTCTGACTTCTCTTTGGCTGTTGAATAAGATTTATTCGAACATCTTGGAAAGACGCAATAGCAATCTTAAATCGCGTCGTGGCTACTTGTGATAGAATACGAAGGCTCAATCTGGAGACCACCCAGTGAAGCTCGAAGTCTTATACTTCAAGCAACAGTGGGCTGCTCACACAATGCATGCAATTTCTGCGTATCCTACAAGAAAAAGAATTACAGGATCCGCGGCGCTGAAGGAGTTTCAAGGGACTTAGCATCACTAGACAAACATACTAAGAGCCTGGTGAGGAGAGTTTTCCTCGCGGATGGCAATGCACTTGCAATGAAAACGGATGACTTGAGAAACCTGTTAGATGTCCTACAATCAGAGCTACCGCAATTGGAACGAATAGGAACATACGCATATGCAAAAGACCTTCGGGACAAATCAGAAAATGATCTCAGGACTCTGAAGAACGCAGGTCTTGGAATTGTATATCTTGGCTTGGAAACAGGCGACGACGAATTGCTTCGATGGTGTAGAAAGGGAGTCTCAACACAGGAGAATATTGAAGCCTGCTTTAAGATACGGAACTCACAGATACCCCTCTCGCTTACTATAATTCTTGGTTTGGGTGGTCTGGAGCATTCTGAGAAACATGCCAGACTTACTGCGCAGGCATTGAACAAGATTGATCCTGAATATATTGGGGCGCTTACACTCATGATTCCGCCGGGAACACCTCTCTATGAGATGACTGAACGGAATGAATTCGTGCCCATGGACGCATTTGAGATTCTTGGAGAAATGATGATACTAGTAGAGGAACTTCATCTGAGTGAATGTGTTTTTCGAACGAATCACGCATCAAACTACCTGCCAATTGGAGGCACGCTGAATAGAGATAAGGAGAAGATTCTGGAGGTTATTAGGTCAGTACTAGATGTACGTGATGAGAAGAGTTTGCGTCCAGGCTATATGAGGGGACTGTGAGAGGCTAAGTTCCACTCATTCAGGCACAAATACACCACTCATAGGTGTTACTTCGAGACCTCTACTACGTAGCTCTTTAACAAATGGCGAGATGCCAACCGAGTCTGATGCAATATGACCTGTAGCCAATAGATTTCCAGCTTTGTCATATTCATCAAGCTCCTTCTTGTCTGCTGTACTAAGATGCATGTAAATCACTGTTGAATATCCAGCTTCGAAGTAGGCTTTCGCAACTCCTGCCCCACCATTAGTTCCACCAGCCATAGCGACTACCCACTTGCCCAGCAAATTAGTCGCGGAGCCAGTATGAACCAATGGCTCAGTCATTCCCATCTTCATCTCAGGAATCTGATTCATGGCATCAATTGCGTCCTGCACTCTGGACTCAGCTATGCCTTTTGTTCCCTCCTCGATTGCTTCAATGAATCGTCTTCTGCAAATGACGTCCAGGGGAAGATGGATGTTCATGAATGGCATCTCTAGGAGCCGAGCTGCTGAAACAAAACGGTCATAGTTGCTTGTATGGGTATCCGCTCTGGTGACATCGAGACGAGGCTTCAGTGCCTTCTCTGCAAGATGAGGAGGAATGCCAGCTTCTGTCATCTGCTGTATCTGTCTTAGTACGACCTGATCGAAGTTGATTCTGGCCACACCTCCTGGTGGATGATGCGCGATGACGAGATCGTAATTTAGCTCTCTCGCTAGAAGCAATTCCGAGGTCCACATGTCAATACCAATCAAGATTCGCTGGATATCTTTTCCAGGCACGTGAATGGCTGAGTCGCCAGGGATATCATCCAATCCAGCCATCTCTAGCGCAATCTCCATTATCTCAGCAGTATCCATAGTTTTCACCCAAGATGAGAAATGATGACCAACATAAATAGAATTCCTAGAATTTGAAGATCTTGTCAATCATGAAAAAAGGTTGGGGCTGGATGGGCCGCTAATTCATATGACCCATCCAGATTATTCCTCGCCTTTCTTTCTCAAAAACACGTAAAACAAGCAGTTTCTAATTATGAATCATGATTCGTAAGCTACTTAAGCCTTGCGGCAAATGACTGAGTAGCACTCAATCCTATCACAAAAAAAAGGAAGACTCAGTTTTGACAGAAAAGATCCATGTCATCAGTTGTAGACAAGACCTAGCAGAGATAGGAATGGATAGAGTCAGATCTGCCGTTGATGGATTAGGTGAAGTTGAACTCGCTTTAGATTGGACTAGGGCTAGATTGGCACCAGTTGTAGCTGACGAGAAAGTCCCCTTTACTGAGGGCGAAACACGAATTGTGCCAATCCGACCAATCCAAATTCCAGCAATGGGAATGGTGTTGCAGTCATTTTATGGTGCAAATGGAATGGGCCATATCTCCTGCATCGGGGCTCTAGAGTATAAATCGTATAGTGAGGAAAGATTCGCCAACATGGCTATGTTTCAATCACGACTGAAAGCTTCTGTCATGAAGGGAGATCTGCTGGGACAAGTCTTAATCGTCCCAGAAAAGAAGGATTAGATTGCCAAGGCGAAGA
>JBHLQK010000199.1:0-5610 GCA_048884925.1 Candidatus Thorarchaeota archaeon | reverse complement strand
TGTGACTGGATTGATGTACCTCTTCTTCAACATCACCAAAGTCGGACAGCTTGGTCTGAGAGCTCCGCCTCATGCTATTCTGTGCTGTGGGTGGATAGATAAACTCCCCAATTGGGACGATGAAAGACATTTCACAGTGAATGTAACTTCAGTTGGGCAATGAAAACATCCTGTTTGCTGATTTTTGCACTGGCATACAGGGTTAACTTGTTAACCCTCGTTTTGAGGGGTATCTAAGAGTGGACTCAAATGAACATAAAGAACCCATACCCAATTTCCGAATCACGAAAAATCTGGAGAAATGCACAGAAAAATGAACTCCATATACCCAGAAATCAAATACAGTAATTGACTCAGTCTGTGTCAGTGCATGCAATGACATATAGTGTCTTGTACTTTGGATTGATGATAAACATGAGATCATCCCATCCAAGCTCTTCGAAGAAGGGTGATATCTCTCTAAGATTTCCAAGAGATACATCAAATCCGGAGTCACTATTCTTGTTAGGAAGTTTGTAGTGAGCAACTGCGTTAATGAGAATTGTTGGCGCACCTTTTTGAAATGCAATTCTCAGAGTTTCTTCGATTGCTAATGCTTCTTCTTTGTGGTGGGTCTCAGAGTGAGCACTGCCAGTTCGGAGTATCTTGTATACACCATCTAACTATCCTATGGCTGCTGATAGTAATGCAATTAGAAAGGCATCCAACAGGTATCACCGTTGTAGCCTATGAATTACTCAGCAATAAGCCTTTGCTATCTCTTTCGTTGGCAATACAAAACTATCACGAGCACTGCAAACCCAACAAGTATTCCTACACCAAGTCCATATATCCACCCATACCCATCAGGCAGTTCTGGAATTATGCCACCAGAATTAAACTGAGCATCAACCACGATCTCGTAGTCAAACTCTTCATCCTGAGCCAGTGCAACTGGCGGTGTGGTTGGATAGGTTCTATTGAACTTGTCCCAATATGGATTGAGTGGATCATAATTCGGCCACTGCGAAGCCCATGCTGAGTCGTTCCATCCAGTATCAAATGCTGTCCAGAACAGTGTTTCTGGGCCTGTTGAGTGGTTTAGGAACTGATAGAAATACAGCTTTAGAAACCTCACATTCATGATGTAACCTGAGTGATGGAGATATTCTCCGTTCTCTATTGTGAAGTTCTTCAACAGCGATATGGCTGGCACTGTAGTATTGTCTGGAAACGTCACATATGCTGAGAAGTTCGTAGGTACTGTCGTAGCATTGAACTTCATAATGATGAGTCCTAGACCATAGTTCCAAGGGTTCACCTTTGGTATAAGGTTGATCCGTAGGATCCTAGCAGATTCGTTAAAGTCCATCCCTCTCAGCATGACATTATAGATAGCCATCTGCTTCACATCAACAGATGACCAACTCCAATCCTCTTGTGCTGAGACGGTGACTGGCATCGCCATGAGAGCAACTATGAGTAGAAGTGCTACTTTCTTTTTCATGACACTAATCCTGTGATCTCAACAAATAGTTGGTTCACATGTTCTAATTGTGTCACACCGTATATAGACTTTAGTACACCAAATCGACACTCAAGCTCTCCAGTCTCATTGAGATGTTTCGCGGTCAGAGCCATCCTCAGAGACCTATTCCAAAGCTTGTTACCTTGATGATTGAGTGATGAGTTGTGAAACCTGATAGCCATCTTGGCATAGTTGACTGCGAATGCCTTCGACAGAAGAGGTCTTACCCAAGCATCTCTGAACATTCGTGCGTCTTTTGACTCAAGTACTGGTTTGTCGTGAATCCAGTTGTCCATGCAGTACATTGCCTTTTCTTCACCAAAGACGCCACTAAGAATCTCGACCACTGTATCAATACTAAAAGTCCTGATTCTCGGAATCAGTTCAGGCTCAGTCGTATTCCAGTATTTGCCTCTCCAGTACTCTCCACCAATGATGACATCATCCACAGTGTCTTCTGTATGGTATCCAAAGTAATCTGTGTACCATATTCACAGGCTATCTCTAGGATACCATTCTCCTCCATCATCCATCGATAGATAGACAGTTGGAGAGGATGTGACTTGTTCGGATTAGTGGATGACTTCCAGTCAATGATTGTCACAACCCACATCTGCTCACACTGACAGGTCGGATCTCTACTAGCATGATTACAGGGATGGAATATGTTGTCATCAGCAGTGATGAATCCCTCAAGTCTTTCTTGATGATGTGCAGCTTGTCAATGGCACATATGTCCACGTTGGAGGTTCCACCCTCAATGGCAATTTCGAGGGTTCAGGGGGATGGACTTTCCAGAACAACAGAAATCCTGCAGATATCTCCCAGAGTTCAGTTAGCAATTCCGGGAGCTGGAGCATGAACATGACAGCAATCTCCTATGGTTATTTGGCACAGGCAAGTGCTCAAATATATCCTGGAAAGAGACTTTCTAATATTAATCACGGAGAATTCGGATTTTATTGGAGAGTGTCTGATTGGATCAACTCATCTTTGAATACATTAGCATATGTTAGAGTGAGTGTAGCAAATGCGACTGCTTCATCCAATATGTACTACTATCTCAGTGTCGGAGGTGCTGGAACGACTCCTCCCGTCATTTTCGGAAATGATATGAAATTCCCGGTCAGTGGATTTAATGTCACTGATTCTTGGCTTCATTTTGATCACAACTTATGGGAGGATTACCATCTCAACAGTAACACAGACTTCTTGTACCTGGATAGCATAACATTCTACGTTCTTGCAAATAATGCACCCAGTAGATTATCAGTCCTGATAGATGATATATCGTTAACAACATCGATTTTGAATGATATGAGCTATGAAACACAGGTAGTTGGAACACCCGTCGAAGGATGGACTGAGCCTACAGGTTACGACACCTTTACGGTGACAGACTTCTCTAAGACCGGAAACAAGGCAGGTAATCTGACTCTACAAGATGATCAGGACTTCAATGATGACCAATACTGCGGCAGTCTACAGTTTGATGAAACAACAGAGCTAATTTTTGATTTCAATCTCTACATCGACACCTTCAACGAGAGTTCCTCTGACGATTTCTTTGTCTTTGACTTTGCGTTTGGTGACGGTGAGGGTCTCACCTATGTACTGGTCAATGTAAGTACTGAGTTTGAGAGCTGGATAGCCGAGAGCTCAAACGTAATCTTCCTTAACGATCAGGTTACGACGGGCGAATGGATGAATTTCCAGTTGGATCTTGTGCATGACTATGAAACAGCTGTTGGAAGTCTACCCGACACAAAGCTTGAGAGGTTCTACATGATATCTGTCGCATCCAAGAGCAGTAAGCTTGTTGCGTACATCGATGACCTCTACATCTACTATGATCCCGCTCCAAGCATCACTGGTGTAGGAAACGATATTGCGTTTGCTGGCGAACCTGTGCTTGTGGGTGCAACTGTCGTGGACGCAACACTCGAATCCGTTGTCCTGAACTATAGAATAGATGGGAGTAGTTGGTTGACACGGGACATGACGCGGATAGATGCGATATCTCCTTCGGAAACTCATCTCACCGACCTCACAGAGGGTGAAGTCATTGAATACTATGTCACTGCCACAGATGCATTTGGCAAGGCAACCGATGCCATGAATGGCACCGAATACTACTCATTCACTGTAGGTGCAGCTCCCACAACAACTCCACCTCCTGGAGATTGGATGTTGATTTCAATTGCTGTAGTTGTAGTGATGCTCGTAGTGGGTGTTGTGATAGTCTGGTACATGTTCATGTATAAGAAGAGATAGAATCATATAGCCCAGCGGATTCACTGGGCTATTCTCCTTGTTTCTCAGCGTTCCCTTCTTTTATACAGTATCTTTCTCTGAAGCTCAGCTCCACATGCTTCACAATTCAGAAGCATCGGAGGATTGACATGTCTGCAGTTTGCGCAGGGAATGGTGCCCTTCTGCCCGCCTCCAACCCGATAGCTTGACGATAGACTATCACCCGTAGGTGGTCGAGCTCCCGTTATTCCATCTCCGAAGTGAACCTTTCCAGATTCACGGTCCACCTCATATACCTCCTCTCGGTCACTGGAAATCAGTCTGTCATCAATCCGTTTCATTAATTCATGTCCACAGTATGGACACTCTTTATCTCCGACATCTATCTCTGCTCCGCAAGCATCACAACTAGGCATCGTTAATCTCCTCTGAGTGATGCCTTGAACGTGACGCGTAATAAAGTCAGTCCTAAATTTTCTGTGCATTGACACGTTTTGAGAATGTTAGTTATCTTTCATAACTTTGCTACCAGCTGTTCTTGCAGTCTCGAGTATTCGACTGTTCTCACGAACAGCATTTCTTCCATTCATCCTTGGAGCAACAACAGACTCGATACATGTCATCCCAAGATAGTTGCATATGTCCTTGAACATGCCCACCGTGTGACGTGCATAGTGGTCGTTTCCTCCACCCATCGGTATTGCAAGGATAATTTGTTTCCCCTGAAAGATTCTCTGATCCAGACCATACCATCGGTCGACGAATGCCTTGAACTGAGCACTCGGACCCCACCAATAAATGGGGGTCCCGAGGACCCAGATATCACTCTTCACCATGAGTTCGACGAGTGAGTCCATGTCGTCGTTCTGCACACAACCACCTGTCTTCTGGCAGCTGTTGCAGGCTCTACAGGGTCCAACAGACAGGTCCTGAAGGATGACCTTTGCAGAGGCCGCCCCATGTTCGACGGCCCCTGCGATTATTGCATCCACAAGGGTTTCGGTGTTGGCACCTCTTCGAGGACTCCCAACAATCCCCAGAATCGTTTTGCCTTCAGGGTGAATCTGGTCAAACCCTTCCTGCTGTTTTATTGATTGCATCTTCTTACTCCTTTTTCAATAGCACCGCTTCGAAGTCTGTCAGCTCTGGACGGATTTCAGCCAGTCCAGCAATCGCAGCACCTTCTCCTGTAACCCAGCTCTCAGCTTGTATGGGAATATCAGTCCAGCCAGCATTCTTGCACTCTCTTGCCAATTCAACAAGTAAACGTGCCCAAGTATATTCATAACCTGGTCGGATTGCTGTGTATCTCATGATGATTCGCTCTTCATCACCACGAACTCGATTGCCATCTGGTTGGAAGCGAAGAGGAGCTGTACTCGCAACTACTTTGTCACCATCATAGAGGAGTATAGCGTGTCCTACTTGTAAGACCCTGTCCATGAAGTAAGACTTTGCACCTTCTTCGTTAGCCACTTGACTTCGTAGACCTGTATCAGCCATGAAGATTTCAACGAGGTCATCAATGTCTTTTTCGCTAGCTACCTTGCTCTTTAATGCGGATGCCTTCTCTGAAACATCCAATTTGGTTGTTTCAGTCACATCCAGAGGAAGGATGTAGGTAAAGATACGCTCGTCTTCCTCAAACCCACGTTTTGTGAAAAACTCCTCCTGGACCTCCCGAAGTCTGGACCTCGTGATTATAGTAGTACCAATCTGTTTCGTTTCTTCTCTCTTTTCGAGGTAAGAGAGAAGTTCATCAAAGAGCTTTAACTGAACTTCTTCAGGGCAGTTGGGCATCTTCCATGGGTATCCAATGTATGTTCGACCTTCGCCAGATGATGAATCAC
>JBHLQK010000198.1:0-5614 GCA_048884925.1 Candidatus Thorarchaeota archaeon | reverse complement strand
ACGACACCTCTCTAGAACACTCCACTGATGTTTCCATCATCATCTACATCCATCCCTAATGCTGCAGGTTCTTCAGGCAAGCCTGGCATCAAGCTGATATCACCCATATAGATGACAATGAATCCTGCGCCATTACTTACGTCTGCACCAACGACTTCAACAGTGAACCCAGATGGTCTACCCCTCAAACTCTTGGAGTCCGACAGGCTAAACTGAGTCTTAGCAATGCAAATGGGCAGGTTGCCATACTCACGTTTCTCAAGTGATCGAATACGTCCACGAGCACCTGTGGTGTAATCTACATCATCAGCCCCATAGATCTTCTGGGCGACCTTCAATATCTTTGTCTTGATTGGATCTTCAAGATCATAGGTATAGATGATATTGCTACTAGGATTGTCCTCGATTGTCTTTATGACAGCCTCAGCAGCAGCCTTCCCACCCTCACTGCCCCTAGCAAAGACCTCAGAGACCTCCATCTTCCAGTTTCGTTTTTCACAAAATTCCCGGAGAAGGGCAATATCTTCCTCAGTATCATCTGGAAATCGATTGAGGACTACAACAGCTGGCACTCCGAAGTTGTTGATGTTCTCCATATGTTTCTCAAGATTGGGGAAGCCCTTCTCGAGGTCATCTTGACCATGGAACTTGAGCGCTCGAATAGTTGTGATGACTACGCATGCATCGGCATTGAAATCGCCTGCTCTAGTCACTATGTTGAAGAACTTCTCGGCACCTAAATCAGCTCCAAATCCTGCTTCAATAACCACATAATCGAAAAGGCGTAGAGCTATGTCTGTAGCGATTATTGAGCTGGTTCCGTGAGCAATGTTTGCAAAGGGTCCAGTATGAATGATTGCAGGAGTACCCTCGATTGTCTGTACTAGATTGGGCTTGAGAGCATCACGAAGAATAACAGCCATTGCACCCTCCGCCTTCAAATCCCTGGCAAACATCTCCTTAAGCTGTTCTGATCTTGCGATGAGAATGTTCCCAAGGCGTTGCTTCAAATCTTTATAGTCTTTTGAGAGACCAAGAATGGCCATCACTTCTGAAGCTGAAGTGATAACAAAGCTGTCCTCCCTCGGGAATCCATCAAATCTTCCACCGAGCCCTACAATTACTTTTCTGAGCGCGCGGTCATTCATATCCAGATTTCGAGGCCAATAGGTTCGTCTCACATCAATCTCAGGTTGATGATCATGATGAATGTAATTGTCTATCATCGCAGAGAGAAGGTTGCCTGCTGCAGAAACAGCCGGGAAGTCCCCCGTGAACATCAGATTGACTTGTTCGAAGGGAAGAACTCTGGACTTACCACCTCCCGCAGCCCCTCCTTTCACTCCAAACACTGGTCCAAGTGAGGGCTGTCTCAATGTAACCACTGCCTTATGACCCAAAGCGTTGAATGCCATCGAAAGGCCAATTGAATTCGTTGTCTTTCCCTCTCCAGCGGGAGTTGGATTAGTCGCGGTAACAAGGATTAGTTTTCCTTTCCGCTCGCCAAGGGTCTTCCTGATCTTCAAATCGATCTTTGCCATGTAGTTCCCATATAACTCGAGGTATTCTTCCGAGATACCTGCTCTTTTTGCTACCTCAGATATGTGAATCATCTTCATGCACCAAAGGTCTAATCCTAGTGAATTTGAGCAAATGCACTCACTGATAAACGAAGCTCTATGGCAGATTGGAAGCGGGAGAAACGTTTGTTGAGGAAACAGCACTGAATGTAATTCCCACTGCTTCAGTCCTTCAACATGAAGCAGTCAGTTGCTTGAAGTGCCGCCTTTACATAGGAAGGTGCATGCAGTATATGCATGTCAAGAAGGAAGGCATCCGCTATCTGTTTCTTGATTCCGCTTTTGTTGGTATCGACGGGTTTGCTCCAATCTCCAGCTTTCGCAATTGCTCAGGTGACAAGAGATTATTGGCCAACCGAAGACTGGAGGACTAGTCTTCCAGAAGAGCAAGGAGTTAATGGTTCGAAACTTGAAAGCGCAGCGGACTTCATCATTGATTCCGGCGCCCGTGTTCGAAGCATGCTTGTCATATATAACGGCTACCTGATTTTCGAACGCTACTTCATGCCAGCACTTTATGATGTGGATGACACTCACATCATCTACTCATGTACCAAGAGTGTAACTTCCTCTCTAATTGGGATTGCGATTGACAAAGGCTACATTGACAACACAAGCCAACTGCTGGTGGACTTCTTCCCCGATGTTTATATCGATAATCTCGATTCTAGGAAAGAATCCATAACTCTTGAACATGTACTTACTATGACATCTGGACTGGAATGGGATGAGGAATCCTACGATGAGCCAAACGACTACTTTGGAATGACAAACTCGGAAAACTGGGTCCAATACGTGCTTAACAAGACTATGGTAGCAGATCCTGGTACAACTTTCTACTACAATACTGGAGGCTCACATCTCCTCTCAGCAATCATCAATAGAACTACTGGAATGTCTACCTTGGATTTCGCTTCCGAGCATCTCTTTGGACCTTTGGGAATAACAGCACACCCATGGGTCTTTGACCCACAAGGAATCTATTTTGGAGGTTCCGCATTGGCGCTTAGACCTCGAGACATGGCTAAGTTTGGATATCTGTTCTTGAACCAAGGTGAATGGGATGGAGAACAGATTGTTTCGCCTGATTGGATTGCGACATCCACTGATTCTCATGTTACAATTTACGGTGGAACCTTCTCCTATGGCTACCAGTGGTGGATCAATTCGCCCAGTGGTTATTATTCGGCAAGGGGGTATCAAGGCCAGCTGATTTTCGTTGTGCCAGAAGAGGATCTAGTTGTCGTCTTCACCTCTGACATGGACGAAGTAGTCATCTCAACCGACGCAATTCTGGAAACTTATATCATACCTGCAGTTCAGGACAACATCGCACCACCCAAGCCAGATTTAATTCCAGCAATTCTGGTGTCCAGCGGGATAATAGGAATAGCCGTAGTAGCGGTAGTATACATGCTGAAGAGAAGATAGTGCATTAAGCCCAAGGCCAAAAGGACATAAGACGGGGTTGCCCCAGTCCGAATTGGCTGATAATCATGGATAAAATGCCCTTGGATGCACTACCTGAAGCATTACCAGATGCGATTGATGTCGAGAAACATGTGATTTGTACTTATTATACAAGGCTGCCTCCATTTCTAAATGTCAGAGACCTTGCCAGAGGCGCTGCTGTTGAACAGAGCACAGGTACGTGGACACTTGTACCAGGCGAAACTCCTGCTGTCAGAAAGAGGCACGTGGCCAAAGTTATCGGCATTTATGAGACCCCTCAGTATGAGTTTAGTCTCCCCAGTGACCTTGAGAGGCGACACTACATTATCCAGATAGCGTTCCCATGGGAGAACTTCGGTCAGCAGATACCAATGTTACTCTCCACAGTAATAGGGAACATCTCCCTCGGACCAATCAAGTGTCTGGACATGAGATTCCCCAAGAGTTGGCTGAAGGGATTCAAGGGCCCCCAGTTTGGAATCAAAGGGCTAAGAAAACTCCTGGGGATAAAGGAGCGTCCATTTGTGAACAACATGATCAAACCCTGTGTATATACATCCGCAAAGATGGGCGCAGACCTCTGCTATCAAGCTGCAGTGGGAGGAGCTGACATAATCAAGGACGATGAGCTTCTAGCAGACGCCAGCTTCAACACACTAGAGGAGAGAATCCCGTTGTTCATGGAGGCGATTGACCGTGCGGACTCCGAGAAGGGTGAGAAAACCCTGCTGACGATAAACATCACTGATAGTGTCCCAAAGCTGTTTGAGAATGCGGAGAGAGCCATAGAGCTCGGGACAAACGGACTCATGATCAACTTCATGGCGGTGGGATATTCAGCATTCCGTCATGTTTGTGAGGACCCATCAATCAATGTGCCCGTCCTAGCTCATATGGACATCACTGGAGCAATCTCGTACGCCCCTAACATTGGTATTTCAACAAATATCGTCATTGGAAAACTACCGCGCATCTGCGGCTCTGATATTACCGTGTTCCCGGCTCCGTATGGAAAAGCACCTATGCTCAAGGAGAGGTTCCTCATGATGGCACATGACATGGTGATGCCACTCCACCATATTGAGCAGACGGCACCGATGCCCAGTGGTGGAATAAGCCCAGGTCATGTCGAAGAGGTGATGGATGACTTGGGACCGGATATCGTGATAGGCACAGGAGCAGGTATTCATGCGCATCCGGACGGCCCTACTGCTGGTGCCAGAGCTTTCAGACAGGCGATTGAGGCGAAGATGAATGGCATCTCACTCAAGAGAGCAGCTGCAGAGCACGACGAATTGAAGAAAGCTATGGATTCATGGGGCTCGGGCAAGACTGGTTTCGATCTATAGACACTCACATTTGCAATGTATGCCAAAGGAGGAGATATGCTAATGGTCGATCTTTCAGACCCAATTAATATTGCAGGAATTCAGGTGAAGAATCGATTTGTACTGCCCCCGATGGTTCGAAATCTCTGCACCGAAGATGGCAGAGTAACCGAGAAGATGGTAGAGCATTATGAAACGATAAGCAAAGGTGGGATGGGGCTCATAATAGTCGAAGCCGCAGCGATAACATGGGAACATCGTATATTGAGTAAGAATGTGGGAATCTACGATGACGATCTAATTCCGGGTCTCAAGAAGCTTGCAGACGGAATCAAAGCTCACGGCGCTCGAGCCTTTATTCAGATAAACCACTCTGGACCAAAAGCACATTTCCAAAAGCGATTCGTTGGGCCTTCGAATGTACCTGTAATAAAGAACAAGATTCCTGAGCCCCTATCAGTTGAGGAGATCGAGGACATCAGAGAGATGTTTGTTGGTGCCGCCAGAAGAGCACAGACTGCAGGCTTTGATGGAGTTGAGGTCCATGGAGCACACTTCTACCTGCTTAGTGCGTTTCTCTCATCGTATACAAACAGAAGGGACGACGAGTACGGGGGCTCAACAAGAAACAAAGCGAAGTTTACTGTCGACGTCATACAAAGAATTCGAGAAGAACTAGACGACTATCCAATCATTCTTCGTATTAATGGAATCGAGAATGCTATGGACGGAATCACGCTAGAGGAAGGGATTCAAATTTCCAGAATTGCTGAATCCGCAGGAATAGATGCATTGCATGTTTCCTGTGTTGTCGACGCCACCTATAATCCAGGAGTGCCTCCACGTTTCACAGAAGAAACAATGCCAGATTTCCTTAGGGGATACCCGTATGATTGTTGTATTCCTGTGGCACGCGAAATCAAGCCCCACATCAAAGTTCCAGTGATAGGAGTAGGCATGGTGAGAGACCCACAGTTTGCTCGAAGAATCATGATGGAAGACAATTGTGATCTATTAGGTGTGGGGCGAGCGCTCTTAGCTGACTCTGAGTTCGTGAACAAGACACTCGAAGGTAGAGATAACGAGATTATACCATGGAAGGATACTGAATAGAGCGCAATCGAGTATTCTTATTAGCTCTCTATCTCCATTGAGATATCATGAGCCTCAAAGATTTTTCAAACGAGGATGTACTTGAATGGCTCTTGGAGGAGGGGAATCCAAGCGTTAGATATTGGACTCTTCAACACCTTC
>JBHLQK010000197.1:0-5768 GCA_048884925.1 Candidatus Thorarchaeota archaeon | reverse complement strand
CCGCTCTCCATAGAAGCTCAATCGCGTAACGAGCGTCTCCCCGGTCTGAAGCGATATCGCAAATCAGCTGAAGTGTTTCGTCCATGACTGCATTCTCTCTAAATGCCATATCTGACCTTTCTTTCAGAATGTCGTAGAGTGCTTCGGAGCCATATTGCTCGAAACGAAGTATGTTGCGCTGAAGTGTGCTAAGCGTACTTGAGTCCAATATGTCTTCGCTCAGAGGGACCTTTCGTCCAATGCCAATCATTGCGAGACGTTGTGGAGCGTTCAATCGGTCGTCCATGAGTCTAGTGAGGTCGTATAGTATGTCGGCACCTCGTTGACGGATGAAGTAATCAAGCTCGTCAAGCATCAATAAAAGATAGCGATCTTCTTCGTCTAGGACTTCAACAATCATTTGAAGGAGTTCTTCTGGTGAGTGACCTCGACGAGGAAACCTTGGTTTGAACTCCCTGAGTATCCTCAGGTATACTAAGTATGTGCTCTTACTTACACGGCAATTGATGTGGAGCTTATGTAGTCTTATGCCGCGCCGCTCAGCAGCTTGAATCATCTGTTCTGCAAAGCGCTTGGTGACAGCAGTCTTCCCGGTTCCAACGGGTCCCTCGATTATGAACTTCTGACTCGTACGACCAGGAGACGTAATGAGTGTCTTGAAGCTCTGTGCGAGGGTCTTCAGCTCGGATTCCCGATGTGGCAGCTTCTCGGGTACATAGTCTATGGATAATAGCTGTTCAGACTTGAATACGCTTTGCCGACTCAGTTCGTCTTCAATGTAGTCGTGAGTCACGAGTCATCACAGCCCGATGATAGCTGGGTTCGAGAGCCTTAAAAGAGTTGTGTGGAGTGTTCGATTAAAAGTACATTAGCAGGGGAGGTTGCCGAAAGTAATAGTGGCGAGTTCTTAACTCAAGATCCATATCATCGTCCTGATGGACTCATTGGGGTCATGTTAGTCATCACTCGCCGCTGGATTATAACATGGCTTCAGCCTTAAGTTTCACTGAAAACGTGGTGCGACTGCCGGGATTTGAACCCGGGTTGGAAGCTTGGGAGGCTTCCGTCCTAACCAAGCTAGACTACAGTCGCCGGACACTTCACTCAGGTGTCTTGATAAAAGACTATCGTTACTCTCTTACGGAAAACTGTGATTGTGCGGTGTTGAATGTGAATGCTTATCTTGAACTTGGGACACCGCGCACTCCCTAAAGAGATGTTTAGTGATGTCCCCTAAAGGCACAAGAGCAGATTTCTGGCAGGGAAATCAGGCGTGCGCAGAGGCTGCAATTGCGGCAGGCTGCACCTTTTTCGCTGGATATCCAATTACGCCAGCCTCAGAGATTGCAGAGATTATGGCATCTCGACTTCCACGGGTTGGAGGAACCTATCTACAGATGGAAGACGAGATAGCAGCAATCTCTGCGGTCATCGGTGCTTCGTGGGGAGGAGCGCTCTCGATGACAGCAACGTCGGGGCCAGGCTTTAGTCTTATGCAGGAAAACATTGGATATGCAATAATGACCGAGACCCCCTGTTTAGTGGTCAATGTACAAAGGGCAGGTCCTAGTACTGGACAGGCTACAAAAGCAGCTCAGGGCGATTTCATGCAAGCCGGATGGGGAACGCATGGGGATCATGAAAGTATAGTGCTGGCACCTTATTCTGCACAAGAAACGTACGAGCTCACACTACGTGCATTCTTCTTGTCAGAGAGACTTAGACATCCAGTGATACTGCTATCAGACGAAATCGTGGCACACTCCCGGGAGAGGGTCATGATAGACTCTGGTCGGGATGTCAGAGTGAAACGTCGTTTCGCTAGAAACGGAGAGCCGCCTTATGGTGGGACCGACAAAGGAGTGTCAATAATGCCTCGGTTCGGCGATGGACATGATTTGTTAGTCACTGGGTCCACGCATGACAAATTGGGTTTCAGGAGAACCTCTGATTCTGAAACTCACAACAATCTGGTTCGGAGAATCACTGGGAAGGTTCAGAATGAACGAGAGCTCCTGACTGATGTGGTGTTGTCTGGACCGGAATCAGCAGATTGGGGGGTCGTTTCGTATGGGTGTACGTCCAGGTCCGTTGAGGAAGTTATGACAAACAGCTCTGTGAATGTTCGGTCTCTCAGGTTGAGAACGCTCTGGCCTTTCCCTGATGCCGAGCTGGTGAAGTTCGCGGAGTCCGTCGAATCATTGTTGGTACCGGAGCTGAGTCTGGGCCAGCTCTCTCGAGAAGTCTTGCGGGCCGTAGGTAATTCGGTGGATGTTGTATCGTTGACTAAGATTGGAGGAGGACGGATGATAGAACCAGGGGAAATCGTTGAGAGAATCACTGGTTCTGTCTGAAGACTCGACAGAAGTTGGTTGGATCCTAACATCTGTGACAACTCATAGTCATTTCCAACAACGACAAGAATGCTGGTGGGCATCCAGACCACTACTGACATTGATACGTTGGCCCTTCCACACCAAGGACTCTCTACGTCCACTATCATTTCATGCAAGCCTGGAGAAACCCAACTTGGTAAAGAAACTTCCACAGGAGATAAGACGTCTACATTCTCGACGTAGGCTGCAGGAACCGTCAGATTATCAACCCATAGGCTGAGGTTGGTCATGATTACAGATTGACTGTTGTCATCTGTGATATTCAGGGCTATGCTGAGTTCTTCCGCATAGTACGCTACCGCCATTTCGACGTGGGCATTGATTGTGCCGTATACAAACACCTCGAAACTGGAGGATTCCGTAAGCTGAAACGACGTTCCTTCAATCTCAACTGTAACTGCGTGTGGACCCAAGGAAGCACTTTGCTCGATGCTGATGAGAATCTCGGATTGTGTGTTTGCATTGACTGAAGTGTGCGTGTCGAGTTGTCCTTCTGAATCTCTGAGCAATATCGGAACAGACTGATTGAGTAGCCATGTGGAGTTCACATCAAAGGCAATGGATATGTTACCTCCACGTTGTGCATCCCAAGCCGACTCTATTGACATAATCTGCACAGGCCGAGGCAGGACTTGGATTGTAATGCTTTCATACTCGGTCATGTAGAGAGGATTGTTTGCGGTGAGGTTTACATGAGAAAGTCCGGGTTCTGTTTGAAACGGGATAGACACATGATAAACCCCACTTCCGATATGAGTCATGCTCCCTGCCGAAAAGGCAGTTTCCCAAAGGATTGTGCTATCGGTTATGGATACTCCTTCCTTATTTCGCTGCTCCGTTGAAATTTCAACGGATTCCACTTGAGCCCCATCAGGAGTCTGACAATATACGGCCACTGGCGCGGTAACAACTGTCAGGTTGGAAGAAGGTTGTGTTACCGTGACCGGAAAGGACTGTGAGAAGGGAAGGAAGTCCTCAGTTCCATTGCTCGATAGCGTTAGGGTGTAGTCCCCGGGAGGTGCCATTGAAGAATCCCAGTTGAAGTCAACCATACCATCTGAAGAAGTTGTGGTGTCTTCTTGGAACAGTTGAGCCATGAAAGAATCGAGAAGTGTAACTGTTACGGATGAGTCTGCATATGCAATGGCGTCATTATGTGCAGAGGTGACCTTGAAGACCAGAGTAATATTATCATCGGATTCTAGGTTCAACGATGAGAGTGAGCTCACTTGTAGAGATCCTCTTGTGATGTCTATTTGGACTGTATCACCGTCCCCCTGTGAGTATGAGTCATAGACTTCAACAGTGAATATGACGTATGTTTCTGTGCCTCCCGGACCTGGAGAGGTGTTTCCAGCTACTATTGTGTAGGACGAGTTGAAGAACTGCGCTTCGGGGGATGAAGGAATGAAATAGCTCTCGCCAAACACTGGGCTTTGATCCGTTGTGACGGCAAAGGAAACATAGCACCAACCTTGAGGGCTAAAGTCTGCCGTCAACCTGGCAACCATATTGATTGTTTCTCCGACCTCGTACACTAGCTTATCCGTTTCGAAGTAGTCAAACTCGAAATAGTATGCGCGTACTGGTGTGGCTAGACATAGTAGGACAGAAACAGAGGCTATGATTGCAATCAGTGGTTTTTTCTCCAAGTGGCCCACCGCAACTTGGTGCTTGTATTCCCTAAAAAACGCCACACGATTACAACGACAACTTTAATTCAAGACTGACTGCCCTCTGCTTCTGAGGAATTGGAGCGTCTGAATACTATGGTGGTCAGACTAAAGAATACGATAATCGAGTCCATTGAGGACACTGAAACAAGGAAACTAAAAGTCTTGAGCATGGTCAGCAAGGAGGATGGGGCGAGGGTGGTCTTGGAGCTTCCAGAAGTTCTTTGCGACACAATGAATCCCCAAGATGAAGTCACCATAGTGATAGACTCTAAGCCAATTGCAAGAGGTCCAAATGCGAAGCTGTATGCGGAAGGAAAGGTATTCCGCATCAAGGAGAATGCGGATCTGGAAGTCGTTGGTGCGATTGGAGGCCTAAGATTGGTTCTTACAATCAGCAATCCAGCCGCATCTCAGAGAAAAACGTTCGACTCGGATAAGTTCCTCTTAGCGATTATATGATTCGTTCATCCTGACCAGTTTGGTCGGTCAGGACTCTGATTGAGCAGCCAATCATCGGTAACAGTGGAAGATATAGAGGCCATATGAATCGCGCATCGAAATAGGCGAAGAACAGACCCAGAAAGGCCAAGGGGAGAAGTGATACGAATCCCAGCAGAGCGTCTCTCTTTGCTATTCCCCACGATTGGCATTTCTCTCTTCTGAATGTAATGAGGAGGATTGTGATTGGCAGAACGAACGTTATTCCGATGCCTCCTGCAACCTGAATCATTCTCAACAATGATTCAAAGATTCTAAGATGGAAGCCAAGTGAGTTTGCCAGCTCACCAAATATCAGAAATCGGAGGGCCAAGTGAAGTATCGAAGCTGGTAGGAGTATCCAGAGCTTCTTGACTCCTACCAAGAAGGCCGTCTTAAGGTCAGATTCTGATCTTGACTCGTCGATTTCCCTCAGCACATAATAAAGCCCTATGAAGAGAACTACTTCTTTCACAATGACTCCGAAAAGCAGCAAGGACATTGCAAACCAATCACCCTTCCCTTCAATCTGTCCTATGACAACGAGTAGCATTATGAGAACGGCGAGTGCGTCTACTAGAGGTACAGCACCGTAGAAAGCAACTGGGAATGACACTGTGCAAATGGCTGCTGCCAAGAAGGCCGACCTTTCATCTAAGTAGTAGTTCTTCACGTATCTGAACATTCCAAGACCTATTAGGGAGACGAAACCCAGGTTCAGAATAGAGAGTATTAGGAAGGAGTCTAGTAGTCCATTTAGCAGTGACACTACCAAGGGCAATACAGGTCTCAATGCCATGGGTGTAGAAACGTCTTCAAGACTTCCAACGCCATCGAAATAGTCGATATAACTGAGATAGGCATAGCTATCTGGATAGACATGACCGAATCTTACCATAGAAGTCACGCAGGCAAGGACAATCAGAGTAATCGCATATTTGTTCATGGTAGTATCGGTCTGTTTCCTTCAGCTCATACTTAAATTCCTAACCTAGGAAGGTGGGATTGGTCATTTCCAGTTATAATCACCGAATAGTTACGGTGACCACTCTTTCTGTCAGTCAGGGCCTGAATAGTCGATTGTTAGATATCAAAAGTCCATTTCAACGAACATTGTATCCTAGGGAGCGTACTGGCATCTGCCTGAAATCTAGTTAGCGATAATGTGCCTGTTCTCTTTGGGTGTGGTCTTTGATTGATGAAACATTCGAGGCTATTC
>JBHLQK010000196.1:0-5787 GCA_048884925.1 Candidatus Thorarchaeota archaeon | reverse complement strand
CGAGGAAGAGAAGCCTTTGGATCAGCGGGGATAGATGAGGCAGCCAGCTCGATTCTCTCATCTGTTGGTCTTGTAGATAAAGCAAGACTGCCACCCGTCATTTTGCCGCATGGTGACTTGCGCAGACTCGAGATTGGAAAAGCATTAGGCACGAATCCAGAGATGCTTCTCCTTGATGAGCCATTCTCTGGACTCTCTCATGAAGAGAAAGAAGGAATTACTGCTCTAATCAAACGTCTAAATGATGAAGGGGTCACAATCTTCGTGACAGGACATGTCTTGCGCGAATTGATGACTCTGGTCCCAAGAGTCATTGCGATGCATCAAGGGAGATTGATTGCTGAAGGACACCCAAAGGAAGTGGCTAACAACAGAATTGTTCTTGAAGCGTATCTTGGACGAGGTGAGGACTTTGCTTGAGCTGAGAAAGGTATACCACTATTATGGAAAGGCAAAGGCACTAGAAGAGGTGAATCTGACAATTGAGAAGGGTTCCTTGGACGCTGTAATCGGTCCGAATGGCGCTGGTAAATCGACGCTACTCAGAGCAATTTCGGGATTGGAGGAGATAGATAGAGGTAGAATATCGTTCATGGGAGAAAGGATTGATGAGCTTGATGGCCATGAGATTGCAAGAAGAGGAATCTCCCATTGTCCAGAACGGCGCAGGCTTTTCTACGACATGACTGTCATGGAAAACATCGAGCTCGGGGCATATGCACTGAAGGATAAGAGCAAGTATTCATCATTGCTGGACTTCGTGTTTGATATCTTTCCACGGCTTGATGAAAGAAGGAAGCAACGTGCAGGTACGCTTAGCGGTGGCGAACAACAGATGCTAGCCATTGCACGTGCTCTCATGTCGAATCCGAAGATGCTTTTACTAGATGAGCCTTCGCTTGGCCTTGCACCAAAAATCAAGTCGAGAATCTTTGAAGCGATTCTCCAGATCAAGAATGAGGGTACAACAACGCTTCTGGTTGAACAAGATGCGGTTCTGGCGATGGAAGTTGCTGACTACATCTATGTCCTTGAGGAAGGGAAAATCGAGATGAGTGGGACAAAAGAGCAATTGGAAAGAGAGCCTCGAATTAAGAAAGTCTATTTGGGAATATAGGTGATGAAAATGTCTGCTTCTATCGAAGACCTGCTACGTGATGCGAAAATTGAGATGGTGATTGCACGCTTTGAGAAGGATCCTTCTATCATGACAGAACTGATTGGGCATCTGAATAACGAGATTCGAGCTATAAGGTTCAATGCAACTCTTGCCCTAGGAGAATTGGGAACTGATTCATCAGAAGCAGTCTCCGAGCTGGTTGCGTGTCTTGAAGATGGAGATTGGAGCATTTGCCGAGAGGCTGCAAGGTCGCTCGGCAAGATTGGAGAATCAGCTGTAGATGCCATTCCGGGTCTGGTTGGATTACTAACAGACAAGGAATTAACCATCCGACAGGCAGCGGCGGTGTCAATCGGAAGCATTGGAGTTGCCACAGAGGATGCTATTTCGGGCTTGATATCAGCGCTGCAGGACCAAAATGAAGAGATTAGAACTGAAGCTGCTAGGTCACTAGGAAAGTTGGGACCCAATGCCAATAGTGCAATTCCACAGCTGACCAACTGTCTAAGGGATATAAGCTGGACGGTTAGGACAGCCTCAGCTCAGGCGATTCGTGAGATAGGCAAGGGTTCTGCACAATCCATCCCAACTCTTATTCATGCTCTCGAAGACCGGGATTGGAGAGTTCGCCATAGATCGATAGAAACCCTTGCTGAGATAGGCCAGGATGCTATACCCGCACTTCTTGAAGCAGTGGACCACGAGAATTCTGTCGTTAGAAAGGGGGCTATAGAAACTCTTGGAGAAATGAAGGCTTCTGATGCAGCAGTAATTGCTAGCTTGGCTTCAAGGCTGCATGATCGAGTGGAGGGGGTTCGTGGAAAAACTGCAGATGCACTCCGTAGTATTGGAAAGACATCCATTTCAGCATTGATAGAATCATATCAGGTAGCTAATAAGAAGATGAAGATCCTGATAATTTCAGCAATCGGAGGAATGGGGTCCGAAGGAGATTCAGCAACACCATTCCTGATTGACGAACTGCAGGCGTCTGACAAGTCCATTCGAGCGGAGGCCGCAAGAGCACTAGGCAAGTTGGGAATAGGAACACAAGACATAATCTCAAGTCTTGTGAACTCCCTTACAGACACGAAAGTAATAGTCAGACGTGAAGCAGCTTTAAGTCTTGGAAAGCTTGGGCAAGACGCTACATCAGCTGTTCCAGACCTAGTCAAATCACTCTCTGATAAAGCACCAGATGTTAGATGGAGAGCCTCTGAGGCACTGGGAAGAATAGGGACCGGCAGCTCCGAAGTCTTTTCAACCCTTGAGGAGCTGCTCCATGATGAATTCGACTATGTTTCCGAAGCAGCTCAGGAAGCACTCGATTTAATAGGCGGAAACTAAAAAGAGACGAGCATGACCGAAGACCCATATGCTGCAAAGCCTTGGTTGAAGCGTTACGACGAGGGTGTCCCTGAACATATAGAGTATCCAGAGATGAACCTATACCAGATTCTGGATGACTCTGCCCGCGATTTTGGCGGACGTCCAGCGATTTGGTTCCAGAAGAGGAGAATAACCTACAAGGAATTCAAGGATATTGCAGATAGACTCGCAACTGCCCTAGTTAATTTAGGAGTCAAGAAGGGGGATATCGTCGCAATGATGATTCCCAACTTCCCTCAGTATCTCTTTAGCTTCTTCGGAATTCTGAAGGCGGGCGGGATCGTTACCGCATGCAGCACGCTGCTGACAGAAAGAGAGCTTGCTTATCAGCTGAACGATTCTGGTGCTGAGACAATCATTGCCTGGGACACACAACTTGAGAAGATCAATGCCATAAAGGAAAGGACCAGGCTTAGGAACATCATCATTACGAATGTGCTTGACTATGTGCCTGGTGCGAAAAGAGACCCTCCGGAGCTTTCAGGAACCATGCAGTTTGTAAATCTGGTCAACAACACGAAACCGAATCCTCCGAAATTTGAGATTAATGCCAAAGAAGACCTTGCCGTTCTTCAATACACTGGAGGCACCACTGGCCTTCCAAAAGGTGCAATGCTCACACATTACAACCTTTTATCGAATTGTATAGCCACATATACGTGGACGGCATCAGAAGTACAAAGAGGGAAAGATACTGGTCTCACAAACTTGCCGCTGTTTCATATCTATGGAATGACGGTCTGTATGAATAGCTGGGTCTACAACGCCTCTGCGATTGCTCTGAATCCTGACCCAAGGGACCACAAATCACTATTCGAGATCATACGGGATACCAAGCCCGCGATGTTTCCAGGCGTACCAACCATGTACATGCGACTACTAGAGCGAGATGATCTAGAAGACTATGCAAAGGATCTGAAGTGTATAAGATTCTGTAACACAGGCGCAGCACCCATGCCTCCGGAAGTTCTCACAGAATTTGAGGAGAGAACTGGCGCTGTTATCATAGAAGGCTTTGGACTTACCGAAGCCTCACCAGTTACCCACGTAAATCCAATCAAGGGAAAACGCAAAATCGGATCAGTTGGCCTTCCAATTTCCGACACTGAGGTCAGGATTGTAGACCTCGATGACCATACGAAGATAATGCCCATCGGAGAAGAAGGCGAGATTATCATCAAAGGCCCTCAGGTGATGAAAGGATACTGGAACAAACCTGATGCCACTGCAGACCAGATCAGAGACGGCTGGTTGATGACTGGTGATATCGGGAAGATGGATGATGAAGGCTACTTCTACATAGTTGATAGGAAGAAGGACATGATCATAGTCAGCGGGTTCAAGGTCTATCCCAGAGAGCTAGAGGATGTCCTCTTTGAACATGAAGCAGTTGAGAATGCAGCTGTGATTGGACTACCAGACCCAGGCATTCCTGGAAGTGAGAGAGTCAAGGCGTTCATCATGCTGAAGGATGGGTATAGGGAGAGTGAGGAGCTTCTCGCTGAGATTCGAGAGTTCTGCAGAGCAAATGTGTCACCATATAAGGTTCCAAAAGAAATCGAAGTCAGAAAAGAGCTTCCTGAAACTCTTGTAGGCAAAGTCCTCAGAAAGGACCTAAAGGAGCAAGAAGACAGGAAAGCCTCAGAACTCGGATGAATGCAATCGGAAGCTCTCATAAGCCACAAGACATCCAAAGCTTCGGTGCGGAACCATATGGCTGGCACGACTGTACTCTTCATATGGGATGTAAGAAAAGAGCTCCAAGAATATCTAAGTGCAGGTCTTGATAGCATCAGAGACTTTGAGTTGGTTTTTCTGAAGGAACCAACTGAAGAAGCTCTCCTTGAGCTTGCCCCTACAGCTGACATTGCAATTGGGTGGAAACCTTCGAAAGAATTTCTTGATGCTGCGACCAAAATGCAGCTCTTTATCAACCCCGGAGCGGGCATCCAACATCTTCTTGAACCATTTCGCGAATTGAATCAGAAACGAAATGTCACACTTGTCAACGGTCATAGCAACTCTTACTTCACAGCACAACACACAGTTGCACTCCTGCTAGCCTTAATGAACAAAGTTATTCCGCATCATAATTGGATGGTAGAGGGCCATTGGCGGAGAGGTGATGAGCATACTGCTTCTATACCGTTGAGATATAGGAAGATTGGGCTCCTCGGGTATGGTCACGTCAATAGCAAGGTGCACCAGTTCATTTCAAGTTTCAAAAATGATTTTCATATTCTCAAGCGATCTTGGAATGGAAATGAACAGATGCCTACTGCAGCCAAGAAATATGCAAAGGACCAGCTGGAGGAATTCTTGGACACAATAGACATCTTGATTGTAGCAGTACCACAGACAATTGAAACTGAGGGACTCCTGCAATTTCAGCATCTGAAGAGGCTAGGTTCCGATGGGCTTCTTGTCAATGCGGCAAGAGGGATCATAATTGATGAGGACGGTTTGTATCGAGCCCTGAAAGAGAAAGTCATTGCTGGGGCAGCACTTGATGTCTGGTATGAATATAGACCTGAACCAGATGATTTTGATAGAAGGTATCCCTATTCGCGCCCATTTCATGAATTGGACAATGTAGTTCTGTCCCCTCATAGAGCCGCCTCTCCTTTCAGCGATTTAGAGCGCTGGCATGAGGTTGTTGAAAACATCCGAAGGTTTTCTGCTGGGAGAACCGACTTCCTCAATATGGTTGATCTTGAGAGAGGCTACTGAGATCATTTATTTTGTTTAGACCTCTTCCAACTCATCAAGAGATAGAATCAGCTTCCGTGGATTGGCTAGCAGACTGATCTCGTATCGATGCTGCAAAGGCTCGACCTTTCCTTTCTCCCATTTCTTCATGAAGTGTTCATGTCGTTTTCGAATCTCCTCTCTAAATCGCACAATGGTTGAGAAGCATTGTAACACTCGGCAGAACCAATTGTTATTGGCGAGGACAGGATCCTTGATTTTAACTACAAACTCGCCTCCTATGTCTCCAAACTTGCTGTCAATATCAGCAACATTCTCCCCTCCGTTCAATCTGACAACGTTAAAGTCATCTCCAAGTGTCCCTCGCTTGCCTTCTATTCTGAAGACCTCGAAGGTATTGTCAGGTCCGAGGATGTAGAAAGCATAGGATTCAGTAGAGAATCCAGTCCTCTGCACCTGACGGATATAGGTCATTACTTCAACATCAGCCACAATAACTGTAAACGAAACCATAGGTTCGTTCGTTGCATAACTCAGCGCGAATGATTCTGCAACCATCTCCTCAATAG
>JBHLQK010000195.1:0-5794 GCA_048884925.1 Candidatus Thorarchaeota archaeon | reverse complement strand
GGCGCCCCTCCTGTCAAGGCAGCTCTGAAGATGATTGGTATCAACGCAGGACGAAGTAGGATGCCCCTAGATACAGGTGGGACCTTGACACTGGAGTTGAAAGAGGAAATTCGCCTCGAATTAGAGAAACTAGGTGTGATTGAATCTCTTGAACATCCCTTGGTTCAACCTTTTGATATGATGCATATTCTTCATGAAATGGCGGTGGAAATTGATGGGGCAAGTGTTGGTTTTGGAGTTGGCTCAAATGACAAAGTCGCAGCAAGTGTGGCTGCAGGCTCGAAGAGTGGTCCATTGGGAAGGGCATTCGTGAAACTCTTGACAACTCCTCAGGTAGGTCGAGAGGCTCTTACAGTTATTCTAGAGCCAAACCTACCTGTGAAGCCATCAAGCCTTATGATTCCCAAAAACAAGATCGAATCTATGAGACAAGCCTCTCTCTTTTATGGGCCTGTCCAAGCGGGTGCAGCCCGTGCAGTTGCGGCCCATCTTGAGAAGAACCTCATCCCCCGTGAAGCTGTGCTGGACAATGTCATGTTAATGGCTTTAGACATTGACATGAACACTCGTGAACGTAGGGAAATCAGATCTGCAGTCGAAGATGCGGTTACGAAAGCCCTTTCAAAGATATGGGGTTGATTATTATGACGAGTGCCAACTATAGATTCAACGGTGTCTATCCTGCATTAGTAACTCCCTTCGATGAGAATGGCGTAAACGAGAAACAGTATCGTAGACTAATTGATTATACAATTAGTAAGGGTGCTACTGGCTTAGTACCATGCGGTACAACAGGCGAGTTCACCAGCATGCGATTTGAGGAGAAGGTCGAAGCAATTCGAATAGCATGCGAAGCTGCTGATGGCAGAGTACCTGTGGTGGCAGGAACGGGAGCAGCATACACAAACGACGTTATCAAGCTAACAAGAAGAGCGGCTGAGTTTGGTGCCTCGGCAGCTCTGGTCGTTACGCCATACTTTCTCAAGCCTTCAAATAAGGAGATATTCGAGCATTTTGAGAAGATTGCAAACTCATCAGAGATTCCAATTATCATGTATAATATACCTCAGGTGACAGGAGTCATGCTCGACTGGTGGGTGATTGATGGTCTACGAGAGATTGATAATATCATTGGATTAAAAGATTCAAGCGGCAATCTCGTGCACCTGACCACGGTCCTTGTTCGTAAGCCTGAGGAGTTTCAGGTTATGATTGGACATGATGAAGTAGCTCTCCCAGCACTTGCTTCTGGTTGTGATGGTGCTATCCTCGCTAGCGCAAACATCTTCCCAGATCGATATCTAAAGATGCAAGCAGCATTAGCTACTGGCGACCTCAAGGAGGCTTTGATAATCCAAAGGAGTATACAGAAGACGGTTAGAATCTTTGTTAATCGAGGGGGCGGGTTGGCAATCAAAGCAGGATTGAATATGATGGGGATTCCTGTCGGGATGGCTCGAAGGCCTCTCCAAGAGAGTGATTCTTTGAGGTATGAGGACATTGATGAACTAAGGATTTGCCTTGAAGACCTTCAGTTGATTCAGCGTGGACCAGTAACCTTCAAGATGGGCGACCGAGAATTACTTGCAGAAGCCTATCCAAAAGCAGCTGGCTTAGTTCCTGATGTTGTGGAGGATCTAACCTTGCTTCATGGTGAAGCTCTAGCAGGCGAGGGTCTGGAAGTAGCACATGTTGACCTTGTCATGGGTGTAAGAGATGGTCCGTTAAGTGCTGCTCTGGAAAACTCTGGGAAGATTGTTGAGGGCCACCATTCGTCGAATATCATTAAGGACCTTGAGCCTGTTACCGTCTTTGCACCAACAGTGACTATCACGAGTGAGAAGCAAAAGAAGATGGTCATGGAAGTGGCTCAACGAGCGGTTGCAGATGCAGTGAAACGCACGATTACTGATGGAGTGATTCCCGAAGAGCTTGTTCCCGACTTAGTTATTGCTGTGAACACGTTTGTCCATCCCAATGCAGTAAACTCTAGGCGAGTCCACATCAATAATTTCAGAGCTGTTCGCTTTGCTATCAGAAGAGCCTTGGAAGGCCGGCAATCTGTGGAGGAGATGATTAAACGAAAGGAGTCCTCAAGACATCCGTTTGCATACAATCCGTGAGATTGCAGGGAATCTCCAACAAAGGAGTTAATAATAGGCTATCCTATGGAAGTTGCACCGTTCCATCCACGAATAGCCACCATAACATAATACAATGGCGGAATTCCAATGGCCAAGGATTACTCAGAGGACCTGCAAAGGATTTTGCGCGACATTGACAATCCAAGCTTGTATACATTAATCAATGAGAATGAAGAGATTGTCATTGAGGTTGATTCTAAGTACATAGCAATTTCCCGCAGGAACGGAAATCTCTACGCGAAGCTTCTTTCATCAGTGAAGGATTTGGAACGACATCTCTAAATGGATTGACCGAATGTTAAGTTTGTATAGCCCGAGGTATTACTTCTGTATGGCCTTCTCTGTCCGAGTGAATTTGATTCAATGGCTCTCCCACGAAATGGCTTGTAGCTTGAGATTTGGAAGGTTACACGGAATTGAAGATGCAAATCTGGGTTATATACTTGAATTACTAGATATGCATAAGTCTTGCATCCCTATCAGGCTGCCGCGTCCACCACATACATCCGTCGGAGTTCCTGAAAATGGCTGAGACCTGTATCATAAACATCCGCGATTTACCAGGACGGAAATTACGAAAACGGGTCCGTGTATTCTTGAAAGGGGAAGCAGTGTCGGTTGAAGATGAAGAGGGGCAAACTTACGGCGTAACTATTCAACGCAACAGAGTACTGATTAGCCCTGTGACGGGGAATTGAAATTCAACCGATACTTGGTCTCAGCCTAACATTCTGTTCTCTATAGGTAGTGGCAGGTCTCTGCTGCTCACCGTTTCTTCATAGCTCAAGCTGGCTCAGACAGGGGTAACCGCATCATCGAACTGCCGATTGAATAAATGAGTTCAATGCTTAAGAAAGTGCTCTCTTTATGCGAATGCATTTAGGAATCTTCTTAGCCCAGACATTGGTGCGTTAAGTGGGTGGTATAATGGCAGACAGCCGCAGGCTTATAGCATTAACACAAGAACTGGTTGCAACTAACTCGGAAAGCCCCCCCGGCAGAGAAAAAGATGTTGCTAAAGTTCTTCGGTCCCATATGGAGGATTATGGCATCTCATGCGTTTCAGTTGGATCAAGTGAGCGTCCTAACCTCCTGTTCTCTACCAAAGATGGTGAGAAGGGGCCATTAGTAATTCATGGTCATATGGATACAGTTCCTGTAGGTTCGCGAGAATCATGGGCTTATGATCCATTTGGAGGAGAGATTGTGGATGGTCTGCTTTATGGAAGAGGTGCCGCAGACATGAAGGGCCCTTTGGCTGCACTAGCAGAAACGATGATTCAATATAACGATGAGGCTCATGAAACACCTCTGCTCATGCTTGCCACCTCAGATGAGGAGAGCGGCTGCACCGGGGCCGAAGCGGTTGCCAGAAGTGGCCATTTGAATGGAGTTCAATTCGGTGTCTGTGCTGAACCCACATCTCTTAATGTCTTGGTAGGTGAAAAGGGCATCCTCTGGTCTCGCCTTGTTACCAAGGGGAAGGCCGCTCACGCCTCTCGTCCTGAAGAGGGGCTTAATGCCATCGAGTTATGCATTCAAGCGCTGGAGGTCCTCACAGGTTCAGAGTATGACTATGAGTCTGATGCCCTCCTGGGAACACCGACATGGAACATAGGACTCATTCAAGGTGGGGTCAAAGTAAATGTGGTTCCTGATACATGTGAGGCTCAACTTGATATGCGAACTGTCAAGGGACAATCGCCGCAAGGTCTCCTTGATGCCATGAACATGCACCTTGAATCAGCAGGGCTTTCTGACAGAGCCAAGGTGGATTATATCCACGGCAAGCCTGCTGTTATCACACCCTTTGATACAGAAATTGTTAGAGTAAGTATAGACACAGTGTCAAGAATAACTGGCATCAAACCTGTGCCAAAAGCCGCTACATATGGAACCGATTGTTCTGTGCTGCAACCCGAAATCGGTATTTTGAATGTAATATGTGGCCCTGGGTCAATTGAACAGGCACACCAGCCAAATGAGTTTATAGATGTGAATCAATTGGTTCAGTCTGTTGATGTCTACTTGGAAATTGCACGACATTTTTCAAGAAGCTAATATGGCATTGCTTGCATAGGAGAAACCTTAAAGTTGACCTTTAGCAGTGAAGCCTCTTAGAAGGCTTTCCGCCTAGGTGGGGCGTCTGCATATGCAAATTGATGTAATTCTGAACCAATTGGTCGATCTCTTTATGGACCCACTAATCCAGTTCATGCTTCTCGCATTCATCCTTCTGGTCATTTTTGCGATTGCTGCTAGACGCAGGCGCGGTTCATCCAAGTCACCGGTTGTGGGAAGGATGCGGAGAATGATTGGCGACGTTGAGAAAGAGCGTGGTATAAAAGTCCCAGCTGTAAAATCGCGTGACTCTATCATCACAGAGATGTTTGAGAGTGAGATGAAATCAGTTGGACTTCAGCCCTCAACTGAATCTGGATATATCCCCGTATCATATTCTCCTCTTGGTAAATTCCTGAGTGAGCGAGGGATTGCCGTCGACATTGTATCCGCAATATCAGCAGGGCTTAAGGAAGAAGAGTCAGAAGAGGAAGTTAGGAATATTATTGATGCTGCTGCAGGAACTCCAGATATTGATCTAACTCCGGATGAGGTGAAAAAAGCACAGGACCTTGCTGTAGATGAATGGCACAGAGTTAGAAAGTCTAGCGGAACATGAGGGCGTGTAAATGACTGACTTGCTGTATATGAGTGATAACTATATCCGTGAATTTGACGCACTTGTGCAGAAGGTGGCACAAGACTATCTTGTGTTGGACCGGACTGCATTCTATTATCTGGGGGGCGGACAAAGCAGTGATCGCGGGACTCTTTCCTATAAGGATGCAGCTCTCAGGATACATGAAGTCAGAAAGGTAGAAGGAGAGATTTGTCATTTCGTAAAGGATTCCATTCCTTTTGGAGTTGGTACAGAAGTTCATGGAGTGCTAGATTGGGATTTCAGATACGAATGTATGCGATTTCATACTGCACAGCATTTGCTCTCTCGATATCTGCAACTCAATTATGGGCTGATTACTGTGGGGAACATGATTAAACCAGGGAGCAGTAGAGCTGACTTCACGCCCTTAGAGGCATTTGATGATGCAATGAAACATGATGTGGAAGTCGGAGTCAACGAAATTCTTGCTAAGGAACTTGATGTTGAAACTAGAATGATGCCTCGTGATTATGCAATATTGTTTCTCAACGAACGGGGTTATCAGACCCGCTACCTCGAGATGGTTCCAGAAAGTGTTACGGAGTTCAGAGTTCTAATTATAGGCGACTATGATGCTGCATCATGCGCAGGTACACACGTCGCAAATACGCGTGAGATAGGCACAATTCAGATAGGCAAAAACAAGAATGTAGGAGCTGGAAAGCAGAGAATATATTTCTCACTCAAGGCGCCTTGAAACATGTTAGCAACCAACAGTTTTATGCCAAGATGTTTCCTCACAGGGAGTGGTTGAACCCATGAAAGCACTCGTTCTGACGGCCGGCCAAGGGCTTAGACTTCGTCCTCTCACCTCCAGCAGATCAAAGACAATGCTCATGATAGCAGGAAGGCCCGTTCTCCAGTATATAATCGATAGCTTGAAAGCTAATGGAATTCGTGACATTATAATTGTGGTTGGACATGGTCG
>JBHLQK010000194.1:0-5825 GCA_048884925.1 Candidatus Thorarchaeota archaeon | reverse complement strand
GTCGCTGCTACTAATTCCGAGTAGGGCATTGGACCAATCGGCTAGATAACAAACGCGAGATATGTCGAAGCAAGGCTTCCAAATAGCCCTAACATGCTCCCCAGCAGTCCCGCAAGAATAAGTCCTCTGCGATATCTCCCACCTTCCGATACACCTTCGCCAATGACTTGGTAATATCGTTCGTTTTCCATCTGACACCCTCATTTAGAACTTAATTTCCATTCATGCAAATTAATGAAGTGGAATAAACCTTTGCTGCCAATGATTTAGCGACATGGTTAAAGCGGTAAGATTTCAACGACCAACCTGGTTGATTTGGTCGACAAGATTCGTCTTTCAATTGGTACTGCAATTCAGATGGGACTAGAATCTGGCAAGATTGACGATTGTTTCTCAACAGCCTTTCTCATGACTTATGCAGAGGGGAAGTGTGACGCAAATTGTGCATTTTGTCCTCAAGCAAAAGAAAGCAGATCGTCATCAGATCGTTTGTCCAGAATTTCATGGCCGGTCTACAGCTGGCATGATGTCGCGGAACGGCTTTCAATAGATGCTCCATTCAAACGTATCTGCATCCAAGTCTTGAACGTACCGAATATCATAGAGGACGTCGAGATGATCATAAATGGGCTTAGAAACAAAACGTCAATTCCGATTTCTGTTTCTATCCATCCTTTGACATTAGGAGAGATGAGGCGACTTCATGTAGCTGGCGTAAACAGCATCGGCATCGCGTTAGATGCATGTACTGAATCCTTATTTGAATCTATCAAGGGAAGCAAGCGAGGATCATCCTATAGATGGCACAGTCATATGGAAGCTTTATCCAAAGCAGTTGAATTGTTTGGTGAAGGAAATGTCGCTACACATCTGATTGTGGGACTTGGTGAATCCGAGGCAGAGATTCTTGATTTCTTGAAGCTGATGAAACGCCTTAAGATTAGAGTGGGTCTTTTTGCTTTCACAAGCATACGAGGCACTGCAATGGAGAAATGGAAGCAACCAGAAATCTCAAAATATAGGCGAGTCCAAGTTGTCCACTATTTGCTAGCTAATGGAGTTGTTGACGAAGATCAGATTAGCATTTTGGAAAATCGTGAGATTCAACTTAACGTACCTTCATCACAGTTGAAGGAAATCTTATCATCTGGAGCCGCGTTTCAGACATCTGGTTGCAGAAACTGTAATCGGCCATACTATAATGAGCGTCCTAGCGGGCCTCTCTACAACTATCCTCGGCCTCTTTCGCAAGAAGAAATCGCAGAAGCCATAGCAGCCACTGGACTGGTGAATTGAATTGGAAGAGTTCCGTTTCCTTGACCTCGAAACGAATAAGGCGTACATGAACATGGCAATTGATGAATCGATTATGATTGCAGTCGGAGGCGGCAAAGTTCCTCCAACCCTGCGGCTCTATCGGTGGAAACCCTCAGCCGTTTCAATTGGAGCCTTTCAAGGGATGAGTGAGGAAGTAGACCTAGATTACTGCAAGAAGCAAGGAATCGACTACATCAGACGAATCACTGGAGGAGGCGCCGTTTATCATGATTACGAGGGTGAGATCACATACAGCATAATCTTACCAAAGGGACACAGGCTAGCCCCAGATGATATACTCGAGTCCTATCATGTTCTATGCGGGGGAGTGGTTAAAGGGCTTGAACAACTGGGTATTGAGGCTGAATTCAAGCCTATCAATGATGTAATTGCAGGTGGAAAGAAGGTCTCTGGAAACGCCCAAACCCGAAGGCATTCCTGTGTACTCCAGCATGGTACAATTTTACTTGACCTTGATGTTGAAACAATGTTCTCAGTTCTTAAGGTGCCTCAAGAGAAGATTTCCGACAAGATGATTGCAGACGTGAAGGAACGAGTCACTTCAATTCGAGAATTATTAGGTAGAGAAGTGGCTTCTCATGAGTTGAGAGAAGCGCTTGAGGTTGGCTTTGGCAAAGCATTAGCTGTTAGGCTTGTACATGGAAGCATGACTGTAGATGAGATCCAGACTGCACAGCGCTTCGTTGATGAGAGATATTGCAGAGATGAATGGAATCTCAAGAGGTGATTAAGATTAGCTACTACGCTCATAAGGTGGCAGGAGGCAAGCTCATCAAAGTGAAGGTCGAATCAGAAGACGGATTGATTCAAGCCATAACCCTTCTTGGCGACTTCTTTTTACATCCCGAATATGTATTGGAGGAGATTGAAGCATCTCTCAAAGGAGTTCATCTCTCAGAAACCGCTCTTACCAATGAAATGCAGAAGGTCATGGAAAGAAGTCAGGCGACTTTAATAGGTGCAAGTGTTGAAGACTTTGCTCAAGCAATTATGAGTGCATGGATGGCCTCAAACCGGAACTCATAACACTCAGCAAGTTGGAGGCAGGCTAGGGATTTAATATTGAAACTGGCTAGATTTGTTGAAGGATCAAGAGTTGTGGCAGGTCTGATTGACAATGATCGTTTTGATGCCTATGATTCACTAGGACCCGATCCTTTCGGTGACTACATTGAGCAAAACAAGCCAGATGAAATAGGACTAAGTGAATTCATTACAATGATAATAGATGGTCAAGAGTCCATATCCTACAATCTGTCCTGGATCGAACACCGGTTGATTATGCCCATGGTTCCTTCTGAGGTCTGGGCTGCAGGAGTCACATACAAGCGAAGTGTAGAAGCTCGCGAAGATGAAACCGACATCAAGGGTATCTACGATATGGTATACGAATCTGAACGTCCTGAGATTCTACTCAAGGGTTTTGGCTATAGAACCGTGGGTCCGAATGATATCATATGCATACGGAGCGATTCAAAGTGGAATGTTCCGGAACCTGAGTTTACCCTGGTATACGGGGAGAAGAAGGTAGTAGGGTATATTATTGGTAATGACGTGAGCTCTCGTGATATCGAAGGAGCGAATCCCCTCTATCTTCCACAAGCCAAAGTTTTTCGGAACTCATGCGCTATAGGCCCATACCTCGTTACTGCTGATGAAATAAGGGACCCTCGCAATGTGTCCATATCATTGATAATTCATCGCAGCGGTGATGTTGTATTCTCTGGTGAAACCAGCACTGCAAACATGAAACGTGGATTCAATGAGCTGACTGAACATTTGTTCAGAGATAATCCAGTCCCAAGAGGTGCAATCATGCTAACTGGAGTTGGAGTTGTTCCGCCTGATGATTTCACGCTCCAAGATGGCGATCTTGTAGAGATTACCATGGTAGGGCTAGGCAAGATGCGTAATCATGTTCGGCAGCTCTAGTGCATTTCGTTTTCCTGCAAAGAGTGAAATACTCAAAGACATTTCACAGATTGATAGCAATGTCTGTGTTTGATGATGACAAGAAGATAAAGAGGATTGATGCCGATATCGACAAGTTCAGGGAGGAGCTTCGTCTGGCGGAATCGCAGCTTCATGGGATTGACTCTCGACTAGATGCTGACATTGAACGTTTCCGTAGTATCGCCAAGGCACGAAAAGACGAGTTTGATGCCATAAGACAGAGGACAAAATCTGCAGAGGCTGCATGGAAATCTGCTGACAAAGACTTTGAGTTTGCCAAGAAACAGAAAATCAAACAGATTTCAGACCTTGAGAAACGAGTTGACAATTTAAAGAAGAGAATCAAAGATGCGGCCAAGACTCGAGAAAGAAGAATCCTTGAGATAGAGAAAGAAAGACAGAAGCAAGTTGGGTGAATAAAGAAAAGCCTAAAGAGTAGGAGCATTGAGGAACAAGATTGGCAATTGAAAGATCGGTATAGGGTTTCAACAGAGGCTTGTCTATGAATGCATACTTTATGATAGTAATACTATCATTCGTCTTGTTCTTTGTGGTGTGGGGTCTTGGATGGCTACTTGAAACTTTATCTAGGTATGTTCTAAGCACAACTCGAAATCCAGGCTCGAGGGCATGGTACATGCTTGTAGGCCCTGGGGTTGCTCTGCATGAATCTTCTCACGCTTTAGGCTGTGTGTTCACAAGGACAAAGGTTGTAGAATTCAAACCAATCAATGTCACAGTTGAGGATGATCGAATCATCCTGGGATATGTTCGTTATGTCAATCCTAGCAGTACACTCAAGAGAGCTGTGATAAATCTGGCGCCCGTTGCGGTATCACTAGTCCTTCTGACATTCTTCGCACTTGCAGCAACCTATCTGGTACCTGGTTCCCATCTTGGGGGAGAGGCTATTGATCTTTGGCAGTATCTTATTGCCATAAAAGCTGACCCAATGTTGCTCAGTAATTGGATGCTCCCAGTAGAACAGATTGGAGGATTTGTCTATGAGTTTCTATATGCATTCTCTGGTCTTACAGTCATTAGTCCGCTTTTCTGGATTGTTTCATTTCTGGCAATGACTATAATGTTCAGCAATGCACCTTCCGATGTTGATATCAGGAATGCTAAGACTGGATTGCTTTTCATTGTGATATTCAATATCCTTTGGCTATCAATAGTGTATTTCTTGCCAGCCGCTGGCTATGTGTTGTATGGCTTTTATGAGCTACTTGCGGTCATGTTTGCATTAGCTATTGCTTTTGCAGGTCTTGGATATGGATTCTTTATTTTAGTTGCTGGGCTGGCCAGAATTAGAGCCCCCTTTCAGCTGATCCCTCTGCTTGGCTGTATTGGCTCTGGCATTGCTCTTTCCCTTCTGGAAATTGGCACGCCAGCTTTCCAGACCGTAGTTTCAATCGGAGTTCTCGTTGTTCTGATGATTATCTTATTGCTGATGAAGACCACTAGGGCATTGGAGTAATACGCACTTCCATATTGCATGGGTCACTCCAGTATTTGGGTATAGAGTATGACAAAAATAGCAATCGTCAGAAGGCCGTCTCTGATTAGTCCTCGACACCTCCTAAGATACGTATTTTCAACGGAGATGCAGGTTGAGCAAGCAGCTAAGATACTCAATGAGATTGTGAAGAGTAATGGTGTTGTGATGGATTCAGACTGGCGTCGATTTGTGTTGTCGAGTCGAGGCTTGTATGTCAAAGTGATGAGGAAGCTGAGAGATACGGGGCTAGTTGAGAAACGGATGGGCGAGTTCAGGCTGGCAAACGATTTCTCCAATTCACTCGGAAAGATGGCTGATTACTGGGCTCAGATTGTTGGCTCGTTTCAAGGTGGAGATAGGGCTATAGCATTCTAGATTCTAATCTACGTCAACCTCGCCTTCTTCGATTTCCAGTTCTCGCAGAGTGGAAACCGCCTTGTCACCTCTCTTCTTCAAGACACCAAGCTTATCAAATTGACGGACCCATTTTGTCACGAGCCCTACTGGCTGTGCCAATGTTTTCGCCAAGTCTGCAATTGCGATTGATCCAACCTCATCTACAAGAATTAGTACTTTGGTGCTAGATTCCATGTTCATGACTTCGATATACCTCTTAATTCTCTCTTCAGAAATATCTCTCTGCTCCAAAGCTATATCCCGTTCCTTCTCCATGAGACGTGTGGCTTTCTCAAAAGCCTCCTTTTGCATCTCAATCATTGGAATCTTGTCTTGGGTCTTCTTCAATTCAGCTTCAAGATCGTATATCTGCTGTTCTAGCTCCTTGATACCCTTAATTTTGTCTTGGATTGCATTGAGCTCATCTAGTCTAGACTGGCTCTCGGCATCTGCAGTTTCTTTCTCCTTCACTAGACTCTGCGCCTTTCTCTCCAATTCCATAATCTTTGACGAGCTCTTATCCGCTTCTGCTCGCTTCTCTTCTAGTGCCTTCTCTATCAGAGCGAGTTTCGCCTCCAATGCCTCGTATTCCGCATCAGATTTTGTTGTGGCAGTTTTGGCTGCTTCTGCTTCAGCT
>JBHLQK010000193.1:0-5860 GCA_048884925.1 Candidatus Thorarchaeota archaeon | reverse complement strand
ACCAATAGGGACATCTTCCCCATCATCATTCGCAATTCGCATTTGGAAGAATTGTGGGGGGATACCTACAGATTGTGGCTTGCTGGCATAATGTGACCTATCCAAAATTGTTAGGAAACCCTCGGTTAATCCATACAGCTCATAGAATCGACCTGGTAGGAGCTGATTGAGCTTTTCTTTGACATCCATATGTAATGGGGCTCCAACAGAGCATATCATTTCTAATGATTGCAAAGCATCGACCGAGAAATTTGGGGCATTTAGAATAGCAATTAATTGTGAAGGAACCATTATCACATGAGTTGCTTTCTCCTTGTGTACTATTTCGATGAATTCCTGGGCATCAAACTTCAGCTTCAAAATGTATGTTGCTCCAAGAAACATGGCTGGCATCAAGGTAACGAAGGCTCCATTGAACACAATAGAGCCTGAATGAATGATCACACTCTCTGGAGTCATTCTGAAACTTGAAGCAAAGAGTGTGGCATAGAAAGACCGGACATAATGCGAGAGTACGATGCCCTTTGGTAGGCCAGTCGTTCCACTACTATAGATGATATTATAGGGGTCGTTTTCATCTACTTCTGCATCTTCAGGTTCTTTATCGCTTGCTTCTGCCTTAAGGAAGTGATAATCATGGTAATCTAAATTGGAGGAGTTATCTATGAGAATATACCCGTCAGGATAAACAGATGTCAGTTCGAGCTTAATCTCTTCCATGATGCTCATAAACTGAGAATTCGTTACGACTATTTTGGCATCTGAATCGTTGATGAGGGATTTTAGTCCTCGGCTCAAAAGAAGTGTGCTCAATGGTACTGCTACTGTACCAAGTTTCGCTATAGCCCAGTATAATTCAAGCAATTCTAGACAATTCGGTAAGACAATTGCAATCTTATCCCCCTTGTTAACCCCTAAATCGCGTAGCATATTAGCCACTCGATTAACATTCATGTTAAAATCATGAAATGTAAGTCGGGTGTCCTCAACTATTATTCCAAGATGATTGGGGCGATACTGTGAATTCCTTGTCAACAACATACCAATAGTGACTGGATGAAATTCCGGATATTGTGGCAGGAGCATTCACCTCGTATGAAACGGCCTGTACGATTTCTGTGATGAAATAGTTTTCGAGTTATATTGAATGTGTAGCTGACTACATGAATCGCTGCATCATCTGATCTATGATACTATCAATGTTTTCTCGGTTGACGTTGTTTTCAGACATGATTTGACCGACTCGGGTTCTCCGTGGAGCATCATTCAAATCCTCCAGGCTAGTGAAGGCTCCGAGTCGTCGACCAAACCGGTAAACCATTTGTTCCTCTTCATCTAACTCAAGGAACCTTTGCAGAATCGAAAGAAGGTGAGGCGTTGCTTCAGGGAGTTCTCCCCTAAGGTCTGCGAACAGATTCAGTATATGGTCACTCACTAGGTAGCTCGAGATGCCATTTAGATTCTCGATAAACGTATGGAGTTCCCGCACTACATCGATGTCATTGCATCTGTCAAACTGACCAGACATCATGAGTTCGTATAAAGGCGCCCGAACTGGAAAGGCAAGTGGACGAAGTCGAATGAAGTCAGGGTCAATCTGCTTCAATGCGTCAGCAGATTCAATAGCGTGTTCATTCGAAAGACTTCTGCCACCCAGGCCGGGCATGAAGTACTCTGATAGTTCCATTCCTGCTTCTTTCACCTTGAGTCCTGCCCGGATGTGAATGGCTTTTGATGCGCCTTTCCTCACCATCTTGAGTACATTATCAGAGCCTGACTCAAGTCCCACGTGGATTCGTGTGAGTCCGGACTCTCTCAGTGTGGTCAGGTCTTCCACGGTCATCTTGTTGATTGTTGATGATCGAGCATAGGAGGTGATTCTTTCGACATCAGGGAATCTTGATCTCAAATGGTTGAGAATCTTTGTGAGCTTCTTTGCTCCGATAACTAATGGATCCGCATCTTGAAGGAAAACCGATTTCATTCCATGGCTGGTCCAGTGCATAGCAGCATCATATGCAAGAGGTTCCTCGATCTGAAGACTCGCCTTTGGATTTTGGAGGAAGTCAGTGTATTCATGAACATAGTCAATGTCACGCAAAATATGTTCCATCTCACGTATTGAGAATTCAGCATCCTTGTATACTGGGCAAAAATGACAACGGTTCCATTCACAGTTACGAGTTACTCTAACCAGAAGACTTAGAGCTTCACTTGGAGGTCTAATAGGACCAATCTCGTACCTATATTCCAACAAGTATTCCAGCTCCTCCCATGGAAGAGAGCCCCCTTCCACAAGGAGATGGGGGCTCAAAACTTCTCTACGAATTCAGGGTGATTCAGGACTCCCTTTTCACTTCTGTACTTATCCAATAGAGGAAGTATATTGCTATGGGAATGCCGGCAATCAACATGACCCAGAAGACTGCAGCTAGCCATGAGAACACCCAGTCGTTCAAAGTCCATGAATTGAAGGCAAGGTCCCACCGGTCATCTATCCAGACTATAATCAACCATGCTATCGCAATGAAGAAACCAAATGCATCACCCTCTTCACGCCGACCACGTTTGGGCTTTCCATCCCGTTCTTCTTCTGGCAGTTTCATGTACCATTTGATGATTATCACTGCAACAATCACAAGTACCCAGCTTCCCACTAGGAGAAGTTCCCAGAATATCATATGCAGGAAGAATGTGATAAGATAACCAACTGTGAATTCTCCAAGTACGGTTGGCACAAGTCCTGTTGCTTGTGCAGTGTCTATGAACCAAAGAAGTACAAGAATAGCTGCGATAACAGCTGCAACGACGACAATAGCAAACACTATCGCCATTTTCCAGTGTCTTTTCAAGAATCTCTTCTGTTCTTCATCGAGAAACTCTTCGCTCTCATTCATCATTTCAAACTCCATGTGAATTTGGAATTGTGAGATGAAGTCCTACTATTAATCCTATCCACACACTGCATCTATTTCTTAATTGGTCAAGCAATTTATATACAAGTTGAGAAGTATAACGGCGTTATGGGAGGAGATTGATTAATGCAATTTGGACTTCTTGTGAATTGCATGTTTCTATCGAGTGATTCCCATCTTGAGGTGAACTGAATATGAGTAAAGACTCAACTAACAATGTTCTCTACCTTCTGGGCGTTGTCGGAAGCATCATGGCTTTCATAAACGGGATATACTACATTGCATTTGGTGAGGTCGTGCCTGGTGGGATAGATCGGCTGCTTATGGGAGGCGGATTTCTACTCATAGGTATAGCCCTTTTAGGGATCTATCGCACCTATGGAAGCTATATAGCAATTCTAGCAATGCTTTGGTCGATCCTATACCAAATCATCGGAACTATATTATTCGGCATCCTAGGTGTGAATGTAATCAACTGGATACTAGGCGCTATTTTCTCATTCTTGGTAGGATATTCATTCTATCTGACCCGGGATAAGATTGGAATCTATGCTACAGTTTCTGGCATCTTTTTCATAATCTGGGGTTTTGTAAATATGGTGCTGAAGTACCTGAACTTCGAAGCTACGGGCGACCCTAATGCGTTGAATAATATCGCCATCATACCAATAGCGATGGCCATTTCAGCCATCTATTTCATACTAGCGATACGAAGTGATGAGTCTTGAGGTGGAATCATTTCACAGTGTACTCACGCAGATAGTCGATGTCACTCAATATATGCTCAAGCTCGCGGATTGAGAATTCAGCATCTTTGTGCACTGGATAGGATTGACAACCGGTCCGCTAGCAGTTACGGGTTTCTCTAAGGAGAAGCCTTTGTGCCTCACTTGGAGGTCTTATAGGCTCCATCTCGTACCTGCAATCCATTAAGAATGACCTCCCTATTCTTTCGCTATGCAAATCAACCGGATTTATAATAACGCAATGTTGCATTTCCTATTCAAGTGAATTTCCAAGATGGAAGGCATTGAAGAAGAGATGAATAGGAATACCTTTGATTTCGACGAGCGTTTGCCGCTTAAATCGAAGTTTGCCTTTGGTCTATCTCAGGCTTCCATAAACATCCTTCAAGTCATTGCTCTCGGTTCTGCAATTACATTCTATTACAATGTTAAACTAGGTCTTAGCGAAGAATGGATCTCTCTTGCTTGGCTCCTGTTCGCCTTCTGGAACGCAATTAACGATCCCCTATTTGGAATTCTTCAAGAAAGGATTGATACGGACATCGGCCGGCGTATCCCTGTCTTGCGCTTCGGGGCGCCAGTTTATACGATTACTTTCCTCATCTGCTGGTTTCCGTTCTTAGGTAGCACGCAAATTGCCCTCTTCTGGAACTTTCTACTCGTCTTATTCCTGTTCGATTCAATGTTTACTATGGTTGGATTAGTGCAAACAGCGTTGCCTGCTGAAATGTGTATAACCCAAGAAGCTAGGTCAGGGCTCAGTCTATATAATGTGGTGCTAGGGTCCATTGGTGGCTTATTGGGGATGATTATTCCATTGGTCCTGCTTACTGATGAATCCACAACCGAGCTTAATCCTCTCTTCAAGCCCGTGATGGTTTTAGCAGGCTTGATTGCAGGGACATTCCTGTTTCTCTCTAGCTATGCCCTCACAGAAAACGAGTACGCAAAGACTGAGGCGACTCTCGGCTTCAAGGAATCAATGGTTGAAACTCTCAAGAATAGGGAGTTTCTGGCATTTGAGGCAATGAATTTCCTTCGTGAGTTTGCTTTCACGATAGTGACTGGTTCAATGATCTATTTTGTACAGTTTGTGTTGGATTTGCAGGGCTTCATGGCTTCTGTTCCCCTGGCAGCCATTTTCGTTGTCATGCTCATTTTCAGTTTCTTGGCCGACAGAATGGTGAAGAGGCGTGGACTAAAGCAGGTCTATATCATTGGATCCCTGATTGGAGGTGCTGGGCTTTTTCTATTGTTATTCGCTGGAAGTATTCAATTAGCAGTGATGCTATGCTTTATTGTCGTTGGAATCGGTTTAGCCCCAGTTCTTTTGATTTTCAATCCGCTATTGGCTGATGTTATGGACTACGATGAACTGCAGACTGGCAAGAGACGGGAAACGACTTATGCGGGAATGAACGCGCTACTCACAAAACCAGCAATCTCTATTGCTAATGCGTTGTTCTTGTTGATCATCAGCGGATTTGGCTTTGACAACACCCAAACTGTGCAGTCGGAATCAGCAATCCTTGGAATTCAGCTGGGATACTCACTAATTCCAGCAATATCATTCATAATTAGTGCCATCGCACTTTGGAAATTATACAAGCTCGATGGCAAGGAGTGGATAGAAAAGAAGGTCGAATTGGGCAAGGTACGCTTGCGGAAAGAGAGGGAATACATTGAACGCCTTCAAAGAGAGGGGAAAATATCCAAGATTTATGAGAAGCTCTACAGAGAGGATAAAGGAAGTTGAATACGGACTTAGCTAGCTAATGACCAGACATATCCCTTCTTCTCTCTTGAAAGCCTCTTAGTTACTACTTCCTCCCTTTCCAAGAGAATCAGATTCTTGGGCACACGATCCTTGCACTCATCTGATTCCTTAGAAGCCTCTTCAATGATCTCCGACGTTGTTGCTTCGCCTAGACGCTCTAAGATTCTGATAACTCTCTCCTTGGTATCAGGGCTTTCAAGATCCATCTGCATTGCCTTGACAATCAGAGCAAATGCGAGAGTTGCTTCAGCAATTATAGCCACCAATATCCCCATGATAGACAACCAAATAATGTCGGGTGCAAAAGCATTACTCAGACTCTCCAAGAGATAGCCTACTGAACCACCAATTATTAGGATGATGCCCAAGAATCTACCAATGTAACCTGATATGAAGACCAAATACCCGACTATTATCAGATG
>JBHLQK010000192.1:0-5874 GCA_048884925.1 Candidatus Thorarchaeota archaeon | reverse complement strand
AGTCGGAGATATCAAATGATTCGGAAGGAATGTTTAGCTGGATTCATTGTCGCTTTCAAGCCTGAAGCGTTTGATATCCACAACAATGTCCTTATTGTTGGCGAGGGGAGCGAAAATGAAGTCCAAAACCTCAGGGCTAGAATCAGGGAGCACTCCATCCCATTTGAGTCGACATTTCGGTCCTCAAAGAAGAAGATCTTCTGGTTCGTTAGACTTCAAGCCAGCTTGCTCTCAGGGCTTCTTGCCTCCATTCTAGACTCGAAAAAATGTCGGTCTACATTCTTGACTACAAAAATTGCTACTTCTACTACCCATGGCCAAAATACCTGGACGAGGAACAACACAAGTGGATGGATGATTATGACTTCATGGTCACCGAAGTTTTGAAGTAGTTAATTGGTTTCAGCAGATAGAAAGTCCACCTATCCTGATGCTTCAGCATCAATGGGAGAATTAACGAAAAATGGTGGATCAGAGGGTGCGCATTCATTAAGGCTTTGACCGTTAGGTTTAGGTGTAACTTGCTCAGAGATAGAGTATGACCCATGTATGACCGATGCGAAGATCCGGCTGAAGACGTTAGTGGAAGATAATATCAGCTCCATTCAAATGATGAGTGAAAGATTAGGAATTGAGATGGAAGAGGTCGTTTCCTTACTAGATGAAATGATTATTGAGGGATCTATAGAAGGTCAAGTCACTCCAGATGGGTTGCGATTCTTTAGAAGCAAGGTTAGAGTTTCTGAGGCTCCAAAGGTCCAAGTTCAGGATGAAGGTCCTGCGTTTTTGAAATATAACACTCGACCCGGCAAGATTATCGCGATTCTAGGATTTATAGCAGTATTGGCTGGACTGGGTGTTTCATACGTGGCATCAGAATCCCAGTCAGTCCTCCTCCTCAATACAGCGATGCTGCTATTGCTTGCTGGTATTATTATAATGATACTCGGAGCATATCAGGTCGGTCGGCGTCCAGCGCCAATGTAGGTGCTAAATCCTGAGCATGATAGGATTGCTTAAGTATAGGAAGATTCGCCCCGGCTTTTAGGACGGAACTCATAGATGCAGGCGATGATTGTCGATGTGCTATTGATAGCCATATACGCTGTAGCTGTTGGAACAATCTCCTCAATGCTTGGAATCGGTGGTGGCATCTTCAACACTCCACTCTTGATTCTTGTTTTCTTCTTTGACGCGCAACATGCTTCAGCTACGGCTCTTGTCGCAGCGCTATTTGTTGCAGCAGCAAGCACTCCAAAATACTGGAGGCAAAACCCGCGTCCAATTATACCCAAAGCGGGTCTATTTCTAACAATTACAACAATCCCCGGATCATTGACAGGTGTTTTCCTAAGAACGCTAATCGCAGAAGACTATGTACTCCGTCTGATATTTGGGGTTTCTCTTTTTCCTGTAGCAATAAAGATGCTCTTCGCAAAGAGAAGAAAGAACGATGACAACAAGTCTGAGATTGAAGAGTATAATTTTTCATCTCTATCACAGCAGCGGCTAGCCATCTCTCTCATGGGAGCCTTCATTGGTGGAGTAGCTGCTGGCCTTCTTGGGATAGGTGGGGGAGCTGTGATTGTGCCAGTGCTAAGTCTTCTCATGGGCGTACCAATGCTGGCTGCCGTTTCAACCTCCATGTTTACAATGATATTCACTGCATCGGCTGGAACTGTCCTAAACTATATCACAGGATTCATTGATCCAGCCTATGCTTTGGCTCTTGGAGTAGGCATGGTTGTTGGTGGACAAATCGGACCATCATTGGCAGTCCGGGTGAATGCAGTTCAACTAAAGAGGGTATTCGGATTGGTCCTCGTGTTCCCGCTCGTCAAAATGATGAGGATGGGGTCTCTTTGGCTTGATCCAGGTAATCAATACTCGCTCCTGTCCACGGTTGGTGACATAATGCTCTGGTTACTAGTTGTGATTCCAATTGCATTTCTAAGATACTACCATATTAGAAGAAGCCCAACTGAAATTAATCTTGAATAGAAACATTGGAAGTCTTCTAATCGCTTTCGTGTGATTATCCTGGCCGTGACGAGTGAATCGAGACTGTTTATATGGGGGTCTATGAATAGCCACTCTGGTTCAACTTCTGGAGAGAGAACAATTTGGCGAAGTATGACCTCATTGACAGAGTTGTTATAATTACAGGAGCATCAGCTGGTCTGGGAGAGCAGTTTGCTCATGGCTTTGCAGAATCTGGAGCACACGTGGTCCTCGCAGCTCGACGATTAGATCGCCTTGAGAAGATTGCAAAAGAGGTGAGTGAGAAGTACAGAGTGAAAGCGATCCCAGTCAAGTGTGATGTAACAAACGAAAAAGACATTGTCAAGCTTGTAAACACCACCATTGAGAATCTAGGAACTGTTGATGTATTAGTCAATAATGCAGGAATGTATATTGTCAAACCTCTTATAGAACAGACTCTAGAGGACTGGAATACTGTAATGGATGTGAATCTCACATCTGCGTTCTTGGCTACAAGAGAAGTGGCAAAAGTGATGATTCCGAAGAAGCATGGCTCGATCATTAACATCTCATCCACATTTGGCTTTGGAGGAACAAAGTTCACTGAAATTAGCTACTACGCATCCAAGGGCGGCTTGGTGGCTATGACTAAGGCGCTTGCAGTGGAGCTAGGAGAACACAATATTCGTGTGAATGCCATTGCACCAGGATTCTTCCCCACTGCTATGTCAATTGAAGCAATGCGCGACAAGAATATCGCCAACACGATGATCAAGCCGCGCACCGCCTTACCAATGTTTGCAGAGAATGAATGGATAAGAGGTGCAGCCTGCTTTCTTGCAAGTGATGACGCTGTATATATCACTGGACACACGCTTGCTGTTGATGGCGGATGGCTTGCATTCTAATGTTGTCTTTCAAAAAAGTATAGCATAGGTTTTGATAGCAGATTCTCTCGATTCATATGTTCTAGACTATAGCTTTTGGCTGAAGAGAATAAACCCAATTAACAAAGAATCTAGGATATTATGTCTTACTCGCTTCATCATTTGTATACATTTGTTCAGTTCTTTCTCTGTGAATTGTGTTATAGGTACAGAATGGAATTATGCGACCATCAGGAGTGGCATAGTTTATTGTGCAGTGCTGAACCCGCTCCAAATCAATATTCCAAGGATCCTGGAAGTGCATCATCCCAAGCATAATCACCTTATTCATGAAAGCTCTGAGGGAACTATAAGAACCGCTTCTAAGGAATGATGAGATTAATGGCTTCATGAAGTTCTTTTTCTTGACGTGTCGCAGGAAGCTCATTAGCTTTAATTTCGAACGAAGTCCTGGGATTATTCCATCATTAGCATAGAGATTGCAGATATCCTCTAATGTAGTCAAGAGCTTCTCCAAGTCAATAACCTCGGTTATTGGATAATAGGTGCCATCGTCCTCAATGAAAAGGAAAGTGGCCATTCCGCATGCAAAATGTGAATGAAGCTCAAAGAGGTCCACGCCCCGAATAAGCCCAATCGCACGACCAACACCCATCATGGAGGATATCGGATACCAATCAGTGGCTCGTATTCGTCCATTAGTTTGCTCCTCTATCAGATGAATCGCATCAGGAGTTGTTATTCGCATTGCCATACGTTTCTCATGTTCAATGCGGCCTGTAATGGAAATCGGCTGGAAGTTGATGCATCTCACAATGTCTCGATTATCAAGTGCATATTCTATGATTTTGCCGAGCTCTTGGTCATTAATCCCCTTTGCGATGGTTGGCACAAGAATGACGCCATCCAAATCTGCACTTCTACAGCTGTCCAAAGCCAGATTCTTTATTTCCCGAAGGTCCTGATTCCTAGCAATCATGTACGGCTTATCTGTGACTCCATCGAATTGAAGATAGACTGTCTTTAAGCCGGCATCAACAAGCTGCTGCATATATTCTGGATTTCTGGCAATCCGTATCCCATTGGTAGCCACCATAATATGTCTGAATCCAAGTTCATCTGCCCATTTAATGTACCGTGGAAGATTATTGCTTAGAGTTGGTTCACCGCCGGCAAACTGAACTGCCGGGCATGGTGGTATATTACTTCTCAGGTTCTCTAGCATTTTAAGAACCTGCTCTGGCTCTGGCTCGTATTCAGAACCAGATGCTTCAGCATTTGCGAAACAGATGGGGCATGCTAGGTTGCACCGATTTGTCACGTCTATCAACCCCAATGCAGTGTGCGCAAGATGGTTCTCACATTGGCCGCAGTCCTCAGGGCAACCATGAATTGAGGGAGTCCTGGGATTCTCCAATCCTATTGATTCATACCAGTAGCTCATTACTCTCTTGAACATCGTTGCGTCTGACCAATACAGATCTTCAAAGGTTCCATGATTTGGGCAGGTCTTCTCAAGGTAAATTTGGTCATCACGCTCAAAGACAGTGGCATCTATAACATTGGTAGTCTTGGTAGCTAGTAGACAAACTGGACATATTGATTTGGTTTCATAAGGCAACTGCTTGGATGGATTCTTGACCATTCTAAAACGACTCAAATCATCATCGGAGCACCTTGAAGGGTGGTCTCGGAATTCACGCATTCTTTCCATCTACAACACCCTGTGAAACAGATTTTGAAAGGTGTAATGATTGGAAATCAGCTATAATCCTTGAAAATCTCTTTGGTAGTGATATCAGCACTCATGATTACACTAGGCACACCCGCACCGGGATGTGTACCAGCTCCTACCAGATAGAGACCTTTGACATCACGAGACCGATTATGTGGCCTGAACCAACCAGATTGCATGAGCAATGGCTGCAACTGGAAAGCTGCCCCCTTATACGAGCTGAGTTCTGATTCATAGTCAGCTGGAGTAAATACACTCTTGACAGCGAGATTATCTATTAATCCGGGCAGCACTCTCTGGTCAATTGTATGGAGAATGTGCTCACTGAACTCCTCCTTCCTCCTCTCCCAATCCGTCTTTGAATCGAGATTAGCCACAGGAGTGCATGCATACATTGCTTCGCAACCTTCTGGGGCTAGTTGTGGATCATTGCGAGTTGGAATATGAAGATATGTAGAGAAATCATCAGGAACTTTGTATCTGTTGAATATATCATTGATTAGACCTTTGTAGCGAGGCCCAAAGATAATATTGTGCTGTTCCATCTCTGGATATTTCTTTTCAACACCAAAGTAGATCATGAATAGGCTCATGCTATACTTCGCTTTCTTATAGCGACGATCAGAATTCCAAGGTCGGTATTCTGGGTCAATCATATTCATGTAAGTGAGCGCCACATCAGCATTTGATATCACGATATCAGCGGGGTACTGCTTTCCATCTTTTGCTTCAACGCCAGTCACTTCTCGTTTCTTTGAAACAGATATTCGCTCAACCTCTGAGTTGAGAATGACTTGGCCACCCAATTCCTTAAAGAGTCGCTCCATTGCATCAACTAGCTTGTGTGTCCCACCCTTGACCCACCACATTCCATGCTTCTCTTCGATATACGTAATAAGTGTGTATATGGCAGTCGCCGCGAAAGGATTGCCACCAATGAATAAAGGATTGAAGGATAAAGCCATGCGCAACCTTGGGTCTTTTACGTAGCTTGCCACCATCCCGTGGACGCTTTTGTAAGCCTTGTATCTCATTCCTTTTGGAGCTACTTTCACCATGTCCCACAATGAGCTGAAGGCTTGGGAGCCAAACTTCTCAAAACCCAATTCATAGATTGGCTTAACCGCCTTCATGAACTTCTTGTACCCTTCCACATCGCCGGGGCTTAGCCTCTCAACTTCCCTGATATTATTCTCTGAACCTGCATAGTTCATTTGAGAACCATCAGGAAAATACAGCCGATACTTTGGAGAAACCTCAACCATCTCT
>JBHLQK010000191.1:0-5874 GCA_048884925.1 Candidatus Thorarchaeota archaeon | reverse complement strand
GAATCCTATCGAACACGGAGAGGTATTTGTCACAGACCAACCATGGACTTTTCAGCCTGCAGAAGGATTTGAGTTTAGAATTTCAGAGATAGACTTGGATTTTGGCACATACGAACGATTTACAGGTATGGAAGTACATCCATCACAAAACATCACATCAGGTCAGATCTATATTTCAGTGATTTTGGGAGAACGAAAAGGGAGTTTTCTTGGGAGGACTGTTCAGATAATTCCTCATGTCACAAACAGAATAAAACAACGAATCTGGAAAGTAGTCGAAGAACAGAATCCTGACGTGTTATTAGTAGAAATAGGAGGTACTGCAGGGGACATCGAGGCAATGCCTTTTCTCGAGGCTGTTCGGCAATTGATAAGTGAAGTTGGTCGTGAAAGAGTTGCCCTTGTACATGTGACCCTTGTTCCCTACATGGAATCTGTTGGAGAGTTTAAGACAAAACCAACCCAACATAGTGTTAGGACACTCCAAGGTCTTGGTCTTCAACCTGACGTCATAATCTGCCGAGCTGAAAAGGAGCTTCCACCTTCAGCCGAAAGCAAGATTGCTCTCTTCTGCAACGTTCCTGAGAACCACGTCATTTCAAATCCTGATATTCCAGTGATTTATCGACTGCCATTGTCATTCGAGGAGCAAGGTCTCGGGAGCATTCTAACCGGTCATCTAGGATTAGAGGAACGTACACCCGATGCTGAGAAGTGGCATGAAATGGTCAAGACATTCGAATCCCCGTCGGAAAGTCTTATCATTGCAATGCCTGGGAAGTATACTACACTCAGTGATTCCTACAAGAGTATCAATGAAGCCCTATCTCATGCCGCTGCTGCATGTGGAGCCCATGTGAAGATTAAGTGGATTGAAACCGAGGAGCGTTGTGATGAAGCAAGTCTTTGTGAGGACTTACATGATGTGGATGGAGTGCTGCTGACACCTGGATTCGGGGAACGTGGTGTAGAAGGCATGATTTGTGCAGCTACACTGACCTTTGATCTTAAGATTCCACTATTAGGAATCTGCTACGGTGCTCAGCTTGGGACCGTAGCTTTCGCGAGAAAATTGATGGACTGGAAGGGCGCGCATACAACCGAAGTAGATGCAGACAGTCTTTATCCTGTCATCGACTTGATGGATGAACAAAAGACTGTAGACGACAAAGGCGGAACAATGCGTTTAGGAGGGCATGAGGTTTCAATTCTGGAGGACACAAAGCTTCACAGTATCTACGGAAGGACTACAACTAGAGAGAGGTTCAGACATAGATTCCACCTCATTGATAGATATATCAACAGGATGAAGGAACAGGGGCTGATTGTTTGTGCGTACGACACCAGTGGCGAGATAATCAACGCGGTCGAACTAGTCAATCATCCCTTCTGGATAGGTGTACAGTTCCATCCAGAGTTCAAGTCTCGTCCTGATTTCCCCCACCCCCTCTACTTGGGCCTTATTAGAGCAGCTCTAGAACACAAGAAGCAGAGAGGGACGCCTGAGTGAAACGTAACCTTGACTCAATGCTTGCCATATTAGTCGAGGAGATAGAACGTGTTGAGGACACTAGGAAGCGATTTGGTGCAGTTCTATCCAAAATTAAGGGCGATCTGGATCTGGGGAGATATCCTGCACTTGCAGCAGATGCTGTGGAAACAATATTTTCCAAGAAAATTGAACCCACCGACTTAGCCGGGCTGAGAATTGCAGGAGTTGATGGAGGACTGATAAGACGACGATTCAGGTCGATAGATTTGATTCTCACACGTGGCGTAGCAGTGGTCTTTCAATTTGGTCCAGAAGAAGGCCCAAGTGTGGATTTCTTTCCTAATGCTTTTCCTGAGCCTATTATTAGACCAGTAATGCTCACGCTACCAGGTCCAGAGCTTGATCAACTCGCATCACTAGAACGTATTGCCGCAGAACTAAGAGTTACTCTATCTGTACTTGATGAGTACTACGTCGATTTGGTTCTTGTAGACGGTTCTTTATTTTATCATCCCCGAGATCGTCCGAGCATTGGATCTGCTGTGTACGAGAAGTTTCAGGAAGTAATCGCTTTGTACAGACAGTTATACCATAAGGCCAAGGAAAAGAGTACAATACTAGTAGGTGTGGTAAAGGATAGTCGGTCAACCCGAATAGTCAACATTCTTGGTGATATTCTTCCTCATATCTTGCGTAATCCCAGCGTTTTTGAGATGATGCAGGGTGTAGACTATCGTTGGCTTCTCAAGTTCTCCCGAGACTGCGACCTCCTTGATACATTCTTAGAAGAGGGTGAACGAACATTCGCTTTCAAGTATTCTGCCGAGTTGAAACAAAACACAAACACACTTACAGACGACCTCTCTATATGGGCCTCGTCTATCTGGGTTACATACTTGAAGACTGCACGTGACGACATGCCAATCAGAATTGAGATTCTTGCTGATGATAGTAAAGGTGCTGCACAAGTAGATAAGGCTCTTTCAGTTATTCTTCCTCTCTCTTGGCAACATCCCGAGTATGGAATTCCCGCTCCGGTTCTGGAAGCAGATACACGGGCTCGAATCAGTAACAACGAAACCCAACTTATTGTTGATCGATTGATGGCCTTGTCTGGCTTTACCTATGCTACACTGGAAAGAAGGCGCTCGAGAAACCCATTTGGAGGCTAATGAATTGTCTGAAATACCCCCGCTCACAAGGATTGGAACAGTCATCTGCGAACAAGATTCGCCTAATGTCATGGAGTTTTCATTTGTAGTTGAAGGGGAAGCCCATGAGCTAATAGTAAGACGTGGTGAATTTGTTTCGGTCGAATACGAAGACCGGATTGTCATTGCTAGAGTGCAGGATCTGGTGAGAGTCAATCGGTATTACCAGCATGCTGAAGCCGTAAGAGAGTACCAATCAAGAGGCGAGCCTCTACGTTCAATCTTTCCCACGGACCGTTGGCAATATACAATTGCTAGGGCGCAAGTGCTTGGCCTGTGGTCAGAGAACAGATCAGTTCGTCCCTACTTTGCGGTATTTCCTGGAGCACGAGTGCGCAAAGCCGACAACGAGGTGCTTAATGCTTTTCTAAAACTTGATGACAAGGAGGGTCTCTTGTTGGGTAGTCTAGCCCATCACAATCTGGAGTTCAGTCCATCCCTCAACCGGCTCCTCTCAAAGCATCTTGCTATATTAGCCATGAGTGGCGCAGGCAAATCCTACTTTGTATCAGTTCTTCTTGAAGAGTTACTAAAACGTTCCAAGAAACAAGGCCGGCTTGCTGTGATTGTTGTTGATGTTCATGGAGAATACACCTACCTGAAGCACCTCACAAGTGATCCACTGGGGGTTCCAGATCTTGACATTGATGTGGAGCACATTCGAGGATCTCATGTTCAGATTCCAGTTCAATCCCTAGCAGCTGAAGCAATCGGATCCTTTGTTGCAGACATGAGTGCCATTCAAGTTCGTGATTTAAGACGAGTGGTTTCCATAATGCGAAAGAATTCCAAGAACGGCTATACGCTTGGAGACGTCATTGACTATGTCCGAACTGATGAAACCATCAGCAAGAACACAAGAGAGGCTCTTGTCGGGTGGCTTGCAAATCTAGAAGAAACAGGTCTGTTCGGCAAAGAGGGTCTTCCAGATCTTAAGAATACTGTCAAACCTGGCAAGCTAACGCTCATTGACTTGAGCGACTTTATCAGCCTTAAAAAGAAGCAAATTGTCGTTTCTCATTTGGTAAATGAGCTTATGTATCTGAGACGTCGAGGCTCGATTCCCCCTTTTCTATTAGTCCTAGAGGAAGCGCATCAATTCTGTCCCGAGAGCCGTCATGAGCTTGCCCTTCCTAAGAGCCGAATCGAAACTATTGCTAGAGAAGGACGTAAATTCTTTGCATTACTCTGTCTAGTTTCACAGAGACCTGTGAAGCTCTCAACGACTGTTCTTAGTCAATGCAGTAATCAAGCAATCTTCAGGGCAACTAATCCATATGACCTCGAACATATTGGACGTAGTAGTGAGGGCATTGACCGAGCGTCATTAGATGCTATAACCACACTCGAAGTGGGTGAGGCTCTTTTTGTCGGAGAAACTGTTTCTGTTCCAACATTTGTCAAGATACGGAAGAGGCGCTTTGAGCCGTCAGGGCTCACCCAAGGGCTATCCGAGGCTCTAAGAAAGGCTGACAAATAGAATGGCCTGTGACAATTTCGAATGAGAGGATATTCCCACAACAGTCAAAAAGAAAAAACAATAGCTCTCCCTAAAGCACCTGATAGGACATTTGGGGGCCCTACATTTGTCTGACAAAAATCTTGAACAGATTAAGAAACTCATCGACACTATGCAATCTGGCCTTGTAGAGTTATTCGATCAGCTGCATGAACTCAGACGTCAATTGGACTTGGCCAGTGAGAATTTTGAATCTACTCCCTCATTATCTCCAGCTCCTATATTCTCTGAAGTTTCGACTACAACCAAAGAAACAGAAGCTGATGTTTCATCAGCTGGTGTGAGCCCCACTACAAATGATTCTACAAGCACTTCTTTAACAAATGAGAATATTTCACGTGTTCTTGATCCAATAACGCAAGAATTACAGACTGGAGAAGCATCCGCTGGGGTTATAGCTGAATACCTCGAAGCTGCAAAGGACTACTTAATTCAAGAACATTCAGCCAATGAAAAGGTAGTCCACGATATGGATGTTGTATTGAAATTTCTCCATGCAAGAGGCAAGAAAGCAATTCGTCCAGAAGAGCGTGAAAACATCCTCGAGAGGATTAGAAGGTGGAAGGTTCATCTCGCAATCTAGTCTATCTACTAGTCTAGTATGCTCTCTCTTTAGAAATACAAAACCTCATCCGGCATTCCCGGATGAGGCTGAAAAGACGCATTCTATTACAAATCAATTATGATTCGCTTGACTTTCGTCTTGGATATCTTCTTCAAACCATGTTGCCCGGGTTCGTAGCGGCATTCCAGCAAATCCGATTCGTAGAGTATCTTGATTTGCGCACTGGCATTTGCCTCTGTTCCCCCGAGGTGTCTTGCCACTCGTGTTACATCCTTTTCCCCCTGCAGAAGGAGTCTGAGTATTTTTAGTCTAGTTCCCGATGAAAGTGCTCGTCCGATACGTAAGATCGCGTCGTCGTTGTCAACTTGCAGTGTTTCTGACAGTAGTAACACCTCGCATGAGTTAGCTTGTTGCTCAAGTAAGTCTTTATTATACTTGTTGTTTGTATATGTCCTTCGGAATGGTGACTAGTGCGAATCCGAACCGATGTCAATCCTTATAGCCAAAACAACGAACAGCAATCGAGTGCAGAGCCCATGGGCGATGAAAGCTTATTCATAATGGGATTCGACATCCTGCCTAGCCAAAGTCCAAAGTCCAAGAGGAGTCCAAAGTTCGCATGTGTAATCATGCACGAGGGCATTTTGCTCAATGAGTACTCTGAAATTTCACGTGGAACACTCTTGAAGCTTATTCGAGAGATTCGTCCAAAATGGCTATGCACCGACAATATATTCGAAATCGTGCCTGACAGCAAATCTCTCTTTCGTTTTGTTGAAAAGATTCCAGCAGAAACTAGGATAGTCCAAGTGACAGGAGTCCCACCGCGTCAAGTCTCTTTGAAGAGACTCGCAAAAAGACATGGATTAAGCGCTCGTGGAAAACCAAATCCACTTGAGTCTGCATATCTGGCAGCTCAATTGGCTCTATTAGGTGTCGGACATAGTCTGGAATGTTTTGGTGAACAGACAGAAATCAAGATTGCTCGTGGTAGAAAGCCAGGTCGAGGAGGCCAGAGTGCAAATCGCTTCAGACGCAAGGTCCATTCACAGATTCAGCAGATGACAAGGCACATTGAAGATCAACT
>JBHLQK010000190.1:0-5941 GCA_048884925.1 Candidatus Thorarchaeota archaeon | reverse complement strand
CTGAGGAGGGTATTGTAGATACTCTGAATCTAATCCTAACAGTGACATGAGTAGAGGTTTCTACGAACGAAGATAGTTTCGATACCAGTCCAATGTTCGCTCGAGCCCGTCATCTAGGGCAACTGCTGGAGTGAAACCTAGGAGCTCCTTAGCCCTGTTTCCTGAGCCAATACTCTCCTTCACATCTCCTTGCCTAGCTGGACCATGCACAATGCTTGACTTTGATTCAGGCATGAGCGCCGATATGCGATTCGCCAATTCGAGCACAGTGATAGTGTCTGAGCCTGCCACATTCATAGTTTCACCAGCAGCACAAGATGTTTCTCCTGCTAACCTCGTTGCCTCTACAGCATCGTCAACATGAATCAGACTTCGAGTCTGAAGTCCGTCACCATCCACAGTGATTGGCAAGTCCTTTAGTGCTTGATTACAAAAGATTGAAACAACTCCACTGTACGGTGAGAAGATCTGTCTGGGCCCATAGATATTGAAGTACCGAAGGATGACTGCTTCTATTCCATATGTGCTGTGATACGACCTAAGATACATCTCTGCACCTAGCTTTGATGCCCCATACGGACTCAGAGGGTCGACGGGCGTATCCTCAGTCACTGGCATTTGATTTGGCATGCCATATACTGCGGCACTTGAGCTGAATACGACTCTTCTGATTTGATACTGCCTAGCTAATTCCAGCACCTTCAATGTGCCAGTTGTATTGATTCTGTGAATGAGGAGTGGCTCCTCAACGGATCTCTTGACCGAAGATATTGCTGCGAGATGATAAATGATGTCAATCTCGGAATCAAAATGCTTGGCCAAGTCTTTATCCATGATATCCGCTGTGACTAGTCTGAATTCAGGATTCATTAAGGCTGATTCTATATTTCTCTCTAGACCTACACTAAAGTTGTCAAGACCTATGACTGAATATCCCTTCTCTAACAGGTGGTCGACAAGAGCACTGCCCACAAATCCGGCACACCCTGTCACGAGAGCCGTTTCAGTCATGACATTCCCGCCGCAATGATGCTTTTCCTCGCTATAGCATTTCCTCCTTGATATTCGGCTGGACCGATGCGTTGATGTGTCGGTATTGCAAGCTCCTATATCGATATGTCAGAACCAGAGGATGATATGACTGGCCCATTCTTTGTCTATATCATTGAAACTGCAGACGGTACATATTATACTGGCCAGACCAATAATCTATTCCGCCGGTTCACAGAACATGCATCCGGAAACTCGAAGAGCGCAGCATATCTTCGAGCGCATAAACCACAGTTTCTAGTACACATAGAAGAATTTGAAACACGGGGAGCGGCGATGAAGCGTGAACGCAGAATCCAACGAAACAGGAAGCTAAAGCTCAGTCTTGTGGGTCCACGCCGTGACCTCCGTGAAGTCATTGAGTCTGAAGGTAGCTATCGCTAGCTTCGCGAAGCCTTCTTAACAGCGACGAGCACCAGAATCCTAAGTGAGTCTAGAATGACAGAACTTGTTCTTGCAATTGATGCTGGAACCACTGGAGTTCGTTCAATGCTTTTCACGCCCACTGGTATGGTGGTAGCCAAAGCATACGAGGAGTTCGAGAACCATTATCCAAGCCCATCATGGGTTGAGCAGGAGGCGACAGACTGGTGGACTTCTACTTGCAGCACGATATTGGCATGTCTCAAGTCCGGTCCTGTCAATCCAGAAGATATAGTTGGAATCAGTGTGACCAATCAGCGCGAAACTGTAGTGCCTATCGATGAGAATGGCGCAGCTCTACGAAGAGCTATTGTTTGGCAGGACCGTCGAACAGTACCAGAGTGCAAATGGATACAGCAGCAAATTCCAGTGGAGAAGATATATTCTGTAACAGGACTCACTGTGGATCCCTATTTCACGGCTCCAAAGATTCTATGGATTAAGAATAATCAGCCTAAGGTCTTTGATAAGACTCACAAGTTTCTGCTAGTGCATGATTATCTCATCTACCGGCTCACTGGATTGACAATCACAGACCACTCCAATGCTAGCCGAACCATGCTCTTTGATATCTCAAAAGCTGACTGGTCTCCAGAGATGGTTGATGGTTTAGAAATACCTGCTGAGAAACTACCTGATTCATGTGAATCAGGTACAAGGGTTGGAGAATTGACTGAGAAGGCAGCAAAGGAGTCTGGGCTGAACGTGGGCACCCCAATTGTGGCTGGTGGCGGAGATCAACAATGTGCTGCACTGGGTGTAGGTGTTGTTCATCGTGGTTCTTTCAAATCAACTACAGGCACAGGTACATTCATGCTTGCATTCTCAGACAGTATGAAGCTTGACCCTCAGCGTAGAGTCCTTTGCAGTCGGCATGTGGTGCCAGATGCATTTGTTGTGGAAGCCTCAATGTTCACAACAGGCTCCGCTCTTAGGTGGTTCCGTGATCAACTCGGTAGCGTTGAGATAGCGGCCGCTGATGAGCGAGGAATTGACCCCTACGAGGTGATAACTGAGGGCGCTGAGCAGATACCTGCTGGCTCTGAAGGAGTACTTCACATACCCCACTTTGTTGGAGCGGGAGCGCCTTACTGGAACCCGTATGCGCGAGGAGTGTTTGCTGGCCTTGCTCTTGGTCATACACGGTATCATCTGATGCGTGCCATTTTGGAAGGGGTTTCATATGAGATTCGTACCAATCTTGATGTGATGCGTGAACTAGGCCTTCCAGCTAAGGAGTTACGCGTTACTGGGGGGGCAGCACGCAGCGAAACCTGGATGCAGATTCAAGCCGATATTCTTGGTATTCCAGTCATCAGGACAGAGATGGAAGAAGCAACAGCTCTTGGTGCAGCCATTCTCGCCTGTAAAGGCATAGGCCTATTCAAGTCAGTTGCTGAAGCCGCAGAGGAGATGGTTCGTCCCATCACTCCCCTCACTCCCACAGCAGAGAACCGAGCAGTGTATGAACGCGGGTTCAAGAGATACAAACATCTCTACAGAGCCATCTCTGAAATCACATGGGACTCTGACTAGGATGCATAGATGGCAAGTTTGTTCCCATAGTCCAAGACAAGAATCTTGGCCTTTGGATCCTCGGCGATCCAGCTATCTACGACTGCTTGGATTTCATCTGCTTTTTCTAGATGAGCTGACTCGACGGTTTCCTTGTCCAGAGTGGTGTACATCTTGACGCTTGAAACCCGCCTCAGCAGTTCAGCAAACTTGTAGGCCTTGTGCTCATAGAGATGATATTCTCCACTGATGGATGATATGACCTCGTCAATCGGAGCCTTGAGCTTGTTGAAGAAATTCTCGGTGGCCTTTGGAGGTGCGACGCCATCGCGGCATTCAGCCACAAACAAGATTTCTCCTCCATCCGCAACTGCGTTCTTGGTTAGCTCTAATCCTCGCTGGGCATGGTATAGGCTCTTGTCCTGTGGATAGCCACCGGGAGAAACGATAATCTTGGACACCGAGTCTACTATGAAACTGGAGGTCTCATCCAGAACCTCAATTCCTCTGGCTATCACTGGCTGGAGTCGCCCTGCATCAGCCCAAATCAGCTTTTGTCCGCTTGTGATGACTGCCAGTGTGAACACCTTTGCATTTGTGGTCATAATCTCCATGGCCTCTTTCATGTCATCTGCCAAGGGGTTATTGCGTCTGGAAGGATCGGGATGATAGGGGTGTCGGCCAAAGGTTGAATTTGGATTGAGGGCCATCGAATGATTGGCCTCAATTGTCTTGAAAGCACAGACGCCCGGAAGGAAATTCTTTAGTCCATTTGAGTATCCTGCGAAATAGTGTGCCTTCATGTCTGATAGGCTCACGTAGACATCATGCCCGACGGCTCGGGCGTTGACAGCAACTGGAGTACCCCTGCTGGTTGTGCCCAGGTCCGCAATATCATCGGTCTGACAGTCATGTATGAGCACGTCAAAGCTGTCTAGTCCTCCATCGCTAGCTACTCGTCGAATCATCTCTACTATCTCAATATTTGCAGGATGATTCACTTCATGAGACCCTGTTGTGATGATGAATTGAACCATGTTTGAATCAGCAAGGAGCGGGACGATAGAACTCACAAGTTCACGATGAGGTGCATCCCTTGTATGGTCCTCTACAAGAACACAGACATTCCTACTTCTCACGAGCTCGTCAAGCTGAGGACCATGTGGGTTTGACAACACACGGTTCAGTTCTCCCTCGAAATCGGATATTGCAGATACTTGTTTTGGGATAATCTTGCCTGCAAGATTCTCGTCTGGAATATCAAACTCAATCTTGGAATCACCGTATGCCAAGTCCACTTTCATCTTATAGTCCTCAATCACTTTGGGGCCATTGCTGTAGAAAAGCGTTGGCCCTTCTGCACATTGAGTCGTGTAATGGTACCAAAACTGATATCCGTGAGGAGTTTTTGGGATGATTATGGCAGAGTCAGATGATCAAGGACAGACTAGCATGGCAGGAATGGGTCGTTGGCTAGCAGTTGGATCTGAGTTGCCATGTTCTGTGATTGTCATGATCTATGTGGGCACATTCTTGGGCACGGCGTGGTGGGGGCCGCAAGGTGCTGTTGCAGGAGGAGTTCTTGGATCGCTTGTTGGATTTGTGCTAGGTGTTCTCAGTGTGTACAAGACTGTCCAGTACTATGATCGTCTGGAAACCCAGACCAAGACAAGACGCAAGTATATGCCGCCGCCTGAAGAGATCTATGAGGAGTTTGACCTCCCCGGCAAGGATGATGAGTAGCTAGGTCAGCATTGCTTGAGTTAAGATACTCTTTCACTCACTCTGTAAAAGCTGTAATCCCCCCCAGTAGCCCACACAAATGCGTCGACTTTTCTGAGATCGAGCTTTCCATCGGTCAAACAGCCGGAATCGATGTATGAACCCACAACCTCGCCAATAATTCCTTCATTAGGTTCATAGTCCAAGATTTCTGTGACTCTGCATTCCATGTTTATAGGGCACTGACGAATCATTGGTGCAGTTCCTGTCTTCCCAAAGAATGTTTCAAATAGCGATGACTTATCGAAATCCCTTCCCGATTTGCTACCGCAGATTTGCGTTTCAGGAAGTATCTGTATCGAGGGTATGTTCACACTAAACGTGCCATTCTCGTGGATTCCGATTCTAGTATGACGCTTCTTGTACAGACTGAAGAAGATGTGCTTCCCGAAATTGAAGGGTGCGATATACCCAATCACAAGATAGTTCGGTTTTCCATCCACAAGAGCTCCAACCAACGCCACAGGCAAAGGATTGAGAAGGTTTCCCTTAAGTTTCTGCTTTCCCAAGTCCAAAATAGAGGATACCATCACCATATCACCCCATTCGTCTCTCATCCAAGAAATGAGTTCCATATTTCTCGGAATACACAATATCTCTAATCTCTAGCCGTGGTCTTTGCGCTGGTGTTTCATCAGCGAGCCCCAGCGTCACAAGAGCGATGATATCTCCGTCGGCAGGAATCCCCAATGTTTCCTTGACGATTCTTGTCACCTCACTAGGTGCTGATTGGAACATTGCAACCCAACAAGTACCGTAACCGAGAGCTGTGGCGGCTAGTATCAGATGCTCAGCGGCAATCATAGTATCCATTGCATACCATTTTGCAGGATTATTGGGACAACATGATGCCTCCCGCATCCCAACTACAACTATTACCGCATTTGCTTCTGCGATGAATTGCTGACCTCCTGCAGCTTCAGCAAGTATTTCCTTCATTTCTGGTGTTCGAACTACAATGAAGCGCCAAGGTTGACTGTTGTTTGTGGAAGGCGCTAGCTGCGCCGCTCTGAAAATTCGTGATATGTCATCATCTGGAACCTCAAACTCTTTGTATTTCCTGATGCTGCGCCTTTCTTCAATGATCCTGAAGAACTGATCAACGATCTCAAATCTTGCCTGATCTTTCATGCAGAGACCTCAAACCAAAATATTGGGTGACCAATAGAAA
>JBHLQK010000189.1:0-6005 GCA_048884925.1 Candidatus Thorarchaeota archaeon | reverse complement strand
GTTGAGGTCTTCAAAGATTTCGGTTATGAGCCGGTGGATTCTCCAGCGATGGAACTCTGGGAAACAATTTCTGCAAAAGGCGGTGATGAGATAGAGGCGGAAACCTTCAAATTCAAGGACAAGGGAGATCGAGAGGTTGGACTCATTTTCGATCTCACTATTCCTTTGGCAAGAATCTCAGCTTCCAACCCTCATTTACCGAAGCCATTCAAGCGATATGCAATCGGCAAGGCATGGAGATACGACAGACCACAACCAGGACGATACCGTGAATTCAGTCAAGCAGATGTAGACATCGTAGGAGCAAGCAGTGCGGCTGCGGACGCAGAAGTCATTCTCGTGGCTCTGCAGTATCTGAAGCGTGTTCTTGGCAACAGCTACATAATCCGGATTAACAATCGAAAAGTCCTCAAAGGCATGATAGAAAAAGCAGAGGTCTCTGATGACCTCGCATTTGAGTGCTTCAGAGCGATTGATAAGCTTGACAAGATTGGGCGAGATGGAGTCAAGGAGGAACTTAGGACTCGGGGGCTTGGCATCGAGGAAAGTGACTATCTACTTGATGCCATCCAGATTAGGGGTTGCGGTTTAGAGACACTTGATAGATTTGCTAAAATGCTCGATGGTTCCGAAATCGGCATGCAAGGTGTTGAAGAACTCCGGCTAATGGCCGAGATATTTTCTGAGAGTGGAATTGGGGGATTCACAGAATTTGATATGTCTCTTGCTCGCGGCCTAGATTATTATACCGGACCTGTATTCGAAGTAATTTATCTTGGAGAACCAAAAGTGGGATCGATCGGAGGGGGAGGACGGTATGACAATCTCATCGAGCAATTTGGTGGACAGCCAACTCCAGCAACTGGCATTTCAATGGGAATCGATCGCCTCATAGATGTACTAATGGCTCGCGGCTATGGTGATAAGCTGGACACAGGAATTGATGTTTATATTGCTCCCATTAAGAAACGCATGGTCAAATTTGGAATGAAGATACTTGCAGACCTGACTAGCGAGGGTATCTCATCTATATGCGATCTTATGGATAGACCTCTCAAGAAGCTACTCGAGGAAGCGGACACTAGAAAGGCAAGATTCGTGGTGATTGTAGGTCAACGAGATATTGAGAAGGGAGAAGTCAGTTTGAGAAATATGAGCACTAAAGATACCTCACAGGTCAAGATTGAGAATCTCACCAAGGTGATTAGGGACATTCTCTGATGGACTTATGCGTATCTGCTGCATAAGGTAAGGCTTTTCTCACGCCATGTCAATGATTCTAGGGGATTCATATGGTGCGTATGCCAGTGGTCGCAGGTAGATTCTATGAAGGAAAAGCGGAACTTCTAACTGAGAGAATAAAGAACTGCTTTCTGACAGGGCTTGGTCCAGGGCGTCTCCCTGAGGGGGATCCAGGAACAACTCGTGAGTTGAAAGCAGTCATTTCACCGCATGCAGGCTACATGTATTCAGGTATGCCAGCGGCGCATAGCTTCCTTCGGCTTTTTGAGGATGGCAAGCCAGATCGCATTGTAATTATTGGCCCCAATCACTACGGCGTTGGTGCACGGGCTGCAGTCTGTAATGAAAACTGGGAAACACCGCTAGGTGTTGTTCGATATGATGCAGAATTGGGCTCAGCCATTGTTGAGGAGAATAAGCACGCATCGAATGACTGTGTAGCGCATAGCAGTGAACACTCAATCGAAGTTCAGTTGCCCTTTCTTCAATTCATGTTTGGTGAGAATCTCAGCTTCGTGCCAATTTGCATAAGAGAGCCCACCTACGATTTGTGCGAGTCTGTTGGGAAAACTATCGCTTCATTGGCTGAAGAAATGGACATACTTGTGATCGCAAGCTCAGATTTCACGCATTTCGAAACGGCTGAGAGCGCCAAGAAGAAGGATAGCCAAGCAATTGAATATCTTGAGTTCTTGGATCCACAGGGCTTCATCGATTTTGTTCGAGGTCATCGCATCAGTATTTGTGGAGCTGGTCCTATTGCTACTGCAATGGTCTACGCAAAAGAGCGTGGCGCTACTAGATTTGAAGTTCTCAAATACACCAACTCTGGAGATATAACGGGCAATTACAATGATGTCGTCGCATACGTTTCTGCAGAGATTGTCTAATCACTGGAGTTTTCATCTTTAGAATATGACTCACTCGGTCTATAGCTGGGTAGGCTAATCCCTGCAACAACTGCAGAAGCCACAGATACCACTACAGTGAGTCCAAGTGCTGAGATTGAGTCACCAGAGGTGTCGAAGAGAACGCCTCCCAATATTGGGCCAACAACATAAGCTGAGTTACTGATTGCGCCAAATGTGCCCATAACACTACCATAGGCTCTTGCATCTGAGAGGTCAGCTATCATTGCTTGGATTGTGGGACCTCTCATGGAGATTGCTATGCCAAGAATGGCACCAGCGATGTAGAAATCGATAACACCAGATGCCATCATGAAGAAGTAGAGCGACATTGCTGCGACAAGAGAACCAATCGATATCAGCCACTTCCGACCGATTCTGTCAGATATCTTCCCAAAGGCGATGTTTCCGATGATTACGATTACTCCGAGAACACCGAAGAACGCTCCAATCTCCAAAGGACTGAATGCATATCTTTGGACGGCATCTAGCATGAAGGCTACTTCTAGGATTCCAATGGCGAACATGTTTGCGAACATTGTGATGCCAAGTGCGGAGTATGCTTTTGCGTTCTGTGAGAAGACGTCACGGATAGGTATTCTTTGCTTCTCAAACTCGCTCCGGAAAGCCTGGCGGTCGGGCTCGTGAACAATGAGATTCAGAATGAAAAGAGTGACTAGGCTTGCCGCTGCCGCAATCATGAAGGGAAGCCGTATTCCAAGGAATTCCGCTAAAACCCCACCTAGCGAAGGGCCAACAACAAACCCGACCATATTACCCATGCTCAAATAGCCCATAGCTGTGCCTCTATTCTCAGGAGTTGTCATGTCAGATACGAATGCATTTGCAGCTGGATAGAATCCTGCTGAGATACCACCTTCAAGTGCTCTGGCAATGATCATGACAATAATGCTATTTGCATAGGCATAGATGAGATTTGAAACGGCGAAACCAGCAAGGGCCACTAGGAGGACCTTCTTTCGTCCTACTCTGTCTGACAGCCCACCAAAAGGACCTGCAAGGATAATTCTCGTCAGCGCAAACGAAGCCGCTAATACACCCAGTTCAGTTGCACCAACTCCCAATTCCACGATATAGAATGGAAAAATCGGAGTCACGATGCCGAAGCCTATTTGCAGGATGCTCAATGATATTGCCAGCATCCATACCTGGTACATGCCCGACTTCTGATTAGGAGCATCTTCCTGAGTACGGGCTTGATCCACTGCTGACTGTTCATCAAGGTCAACCATTGCAAAAGCGCTCAGAACGGGGCGATTGTGCAGCCTTTTCAGTCTTGCTAAGTAGCATTCATATTACTTCTCAATAATCACTCGGCTCACACCTTTGATTGCAGTGAGCGTTTCGATGACTCTACCAGGAAGGGGTTCATGGGTGATCACCTTCAGGCACGGTTCTTCATATATCTCCACATCCTCAGCTAGGACTTGCCGTATCGATATTCCATATCCAGCAATGATGGATGTTACCTCTGAGAGAATGCCTGCATTCTCAGGAGACTCGACAAATATTGTCAAAACACCATAACCGAGGACCTCACGGATTTTCTCTAGTGAGGGCCCAGCTGGTTGCAGTCTTTTGAAGAACTCACAAAGCCGTTCATCTCGGCAGATGTCTTCTGTTGTTGCTCGAACTGTTCGTCTATCAATACCAAGCGCATCACCAATAGATTTCAAAGGAATCCGAATGGGGCCACAACGAACCAGCCCAGGCTTTTCAATATTGAATCCATGACGAACAATAGCTTGTGCCACCTTCAACCTTTGAGGAGATTCATGAAAATACTCTACAATTTCACGCCACATGTAGGTGACCGCCGTAATATCTTGGATTATTAAACTAGTTCTTTTTCAAATAGCACTTCGTCTATAAAGCCCTTCGGCATCTTGAAATGACGCTTTCTAACACCCACCTCGCGATATTCCATCGCTGCATATAATGAGCGTGCAATTAGATTATCTTCGAAGGTACTCAGAACAATCTTCTGGAAGCCAGAATCTAAAGCAGCTTCTTCAGCAGCCTGCATCAATGCTCTTCCAATACCCCTTCCTCTGTGGTCTCTTGTAATGATGATACCTAATTTTGCAACATGCTGTGAAGCCATCCACTCCTCAGTCTGCAGTGTGAGATGCCCAGTGTACTCATCATCAATCTCAGCTATTAACATCACATCCCGACACTGATTTGTCCGCTGAATCCAGTTCACCCAGTCTGCAATGTTGCTATTCGCATTAAAGGTTGGCAGCCATATTCCCTCTTGAATGACCTCATTAAATCCCCCATGGAGCTTTCTGGCATCGGCGGGAACTGCATGTCTCACTGATATGATAGCTCCGTCCTTTGTGGAATATTCCCATATCCTCATTCTTGGCATCGAAAGAAATGCTGATTTGGGTGAAGAAAAAGGGTTTTGGTGTGGTCTATAAACCTGTGGTGGGAATTTCGGAACATCTACATGTTCACGAAGCCTTGGTTTCTTCCATTCATGCAAGGTGCACAATAAGCTCTGGGGCATAACGCTATTCGCAGGTATTTGCTTCCATCTTCATTTCACTGTCATTTTAAGCTGCATCTTCTCTTTTGGTCATGCCTGACCAGCAAACATTCAAAACGCCCTCCTCTCGGGCAACTTTGGCTAGTTGTTCCATTTTATCTCTGGTCACAAGATCTTTGTCCTTCAGTGGATATTCTAGTCCAAAAAGGGCATACTTGTCTATACACATCCTGTTGAACGCTAGGAGGTCGAATCTCTCCGCATTCGGCATGTGATTGATAATGAATTGTGAAATCGCCCTGATATTCTCTTCACTGTCTGTGTATCCAGGAATTATAGGCGTTCGAACCCAAACTGGTACTCCGCTGTCAGCGACAATCTTAGCATTAGCCAGGACGCGGTCTAATGGTACTCCTGTATATTCGAGATGTTTCTCCGGATCCATTACCTTCAAGTCATAGAGGACCATGCTGATAGCAGTCAATGCGCGTTTGAGTACTGACTCACTGCAATAACCGCAAGTATCTAATGCTACATTCACGCCTTCAGCTCGTAGGCCTTCAGCTAACTCCATCATGAAGTCAGCTTGATAGGTAGCCTCGCCTCCAGAGAGTGTAACTCCTCCTCCGGATGTTGTGAAGAAAACCCTGTCACGTAGAAGCTCCTCTACAAGAGCCTTGGATTCCCATTTTTTACCCATAATCTTGATGGCTCCTGTAGGACATGCGTCCTCACATGTTCCACAAGTCTTGCATTTCTCAAGATCAATCCGCATGCCCTGTTCGAGCAATGTGAGAGCACCTTCAGGACATGCCTGGATACATGCTTGGTCTCCAATGCACTTCGTTGAGTACCAGACGGTCCGTGGTTCGGAATCAATCGTTTCAATATTATGACACCACGTACAGCTCATAGGACATCCCTTCATGAAGACCGTTGTTCGAATACCTGGTCCGTCCTCAGTGGAACACCGTTGAATGTTTGTTATGAGTCCAGTCTGAGTCATTAGAGCTTGTGCTCCGTCCGTTTGTTTATCTCTTCTCCTAGTTTTCTTCCGAGCTGTGTGAATTAGGCATTATAAATAACAGCACAGACCATGAGAGTTGAGCGTATAGCAGGCCTAGCCTTTCAGCCTGCAGAGTGTCTTTTGGTTACGAAGCATTAGTCAATATAAGCGAATTGAATCCGGTTCAATATTGCAATGCGTACGAATATCAAACCGGCGCTAGCTTTAAAAACGGGCTCAATCCTGTCGCCCCAGCCTGACCACTGGTCACTAGGTATCAGGAAGGCTTGACTATGAAGTCAACGAGTAGACTCCTATCAATACTGCTCCTTGC
>JBHLQK010000188.1:0-6022 GCA_048884925.1 Candidatus Thorarchaeota archaeon | reverse complement strand
CTTGACAGATCTGGAGTTCAGGGAGATGACTTCAAAATTGAAATCAATTTCTATAGGCAAGAAAGGGCATGTTGTGACTGTAAAGCCGGAAGTTGTTGTTGAAGTCTTGGCAGCTGAGATACAAGAAAGCCCAACCTATGATTCAGGCATGGCGCTAAGATTCGCAAGGATTGTGAGGATTCGTGATGATAAATCGCCAATTGATGCAATGACTCTAGAGCAGTTAAGGACCGTCTATGCAGGGCAATTCAAGTACAAGGCAAGTCAATCCTAAGTGCAGTTTATATGCCTGAAAGCAAACAGAGCTTTTGCTGTCCTATCGGCAGCATGGATGGGGGTACATTGACTAGGGCAGGTGCAAGACATATCCAGCTCTCTCAACTGATCCCGAAGAACCACTTTTGCTCGATGAGCTTCTTTCGTGAAAGCCCATTGATTAACTGGACCTATACTAGTGCTGTTTTGCTCACAGCATACGATGTTCACAGAAGCAATGACTTCTGGATTGACTCAGTCATCAGATCGGGCAAGACTCTCAAAGAAGAGATGATAGAACTGGGGCTCTCTAAGGATGTTGCTTTGGTCGCTGACACAGGTGTTTTCGAAATGGAAGCAAGAAAGGCAGGGATTTCTAGGAATCTTGGGATAGATGTAGGAATCTCTCTGAGCTCAAGTCAGATTATCGAGGCCTACGAATTATCAGGCGCAGATGTTTTCGTGGCACCAGACGAAATCATTCTGGCAACCGATGAAAAGCACAGAATTCGTGAGAAGATCGCCACTATGAAGGACAAGCTACACAGCATCTTGGAAATAGCTAAGCCTGAGAGTCTGATAGCTGTTATTCAAGGCCATGACAAAAATACCATGACCAATCTATTCGATTTCTATCGCAGCCAAGGTATTATGCGCTTTGCGATTGGGGGTCTCATACCATTATGGACATATGACAAGAATATGTTTCAAAGAGTAATTCACCAGGCGCGTGAGTTGACTCGCGGTTTCTGGCTACATGCTTTCGGCCTCCCAGTAATCAGCCTACTTCCATTCTATCTGCATGAGGTTGGAATGGACTCAGTTGACACCTCTACACTTCTCTATATGACAGCGAGTAGGAAGTACCTAGTCGGATTGAATCCAAGACCTGTTAGACTTGCACACTTCTCACAGTGCAATTGCTCAGGATGCAGATTCCTAAATCCAGATCTGAACCCTCGTGGGCATAACTTCTTCATTCATCTCTATATTCACAACTTCCTTGAAGCTGTGAAGGCAATAGAAACAGGCCTTAAACATAGCGAAGAATATGATAACAAGGTTCACGGGACCTTTGAAGAATCAGCCCCTCAAGAGCAATTACCTAATAAGAGGCATTCTCATCCACAAGACTCCAATTCGAGTAATGACTGGAAGACAGCATTGGATGCGTTTAAGGGACACTCATCTTTTGCGTGAGTTTTCATTCGTTGACCACACAGTATATATAGCGTTCCTAACGCGATGACTGACATCACCTCTGGGTGCATTATGAGGCTTTCATGATGCTGGTGAGGCACGGATAACGCTTCGAGGGAAGGAAATTGAACCTGCCTAAGTTTGTCGTCTGGATAATCGCATTCATCCCCATTCTTCTGATTTCGTTAGGACTGATCATCTTGAATAATCAGGTGCTCGGCGGTTTCATGATGATCCCATTCCTGCTTGTCCTCTACTTATTTGTAATATTTTGGATTGTGGAGCAAGGCACTCGCTGGCAGAAACACCCATACTTGGGAGTCTTCGCTAGGTTTGTTCAGAAATCACAGTTTAGGACATTTATTACATACTTTTTCCTGACGATTTTGATGGTACTTGGAGTTATTGGGCTGATGGTTGGATTTTGGCTTGATGCATATAATGCTGGTACTCCTGTTCAGAATACTGTCCCAGTAGTGAACTCGCTGCTAGTGGTCTTCCTGCTTCTATCAGCAATGATACCTGTCATGTGGAGTAGCTTCAGAAGGTGGCGTCAGGCAGCTAGGAGCGCTGCTGATATCCAAGTACGTACAGCTCAGTAGTTTATGATTCAAGGAGAACCCAGGCGGCAGCTTAACATAAGGCCGCTTTCAATTCTCGTCTAGCTGAGAGGTGCTAATATGAACTCGAAAGAAATAGCACCCCAAATTCACGCAGTCATTGGGGGCATATTTCCGTTCTGCAACACTCTAGTCATTCTAAGTGACGATCTCCTTGTTGTGGATCCAGGGTGTTCGATTGAGTCACTTAGGCGTTTCTTGGCAATCTACGACAAGGAACTTCGAGATGTGGGAACCGTCATTCTTTCTCACATTCACCCCGATCACATAACGCACGCAGTGAGGCTAAATCGATTATCGGGATGCAGGATTGCAGCAAATGAGATCACAGCACCTCTCTTCAATAAGAAGGAGAGAATGAAGGAATTCCTAGGATTTCACAAGGCCAATCCAGTCCGAAAGCCTTGGGAAAATCTAGTCAATGATAGAATGTATGGAGCTCTTGATGAGGGCCATGTTGATGAGGTGCTGCAAGACGGAGATAAGTTCCAGGTCGACGACATTACACTGCAAGTTCTGATGACACCGGGGCATCTTCCTGACCATATGTGTCTAGAGATACTAGATTACAATCTCCTGTTTGCAGCTGATCTGGATTGTACCGAGTTCGGTCCGTTTTATGGACATCCGAGGTCATCCATTGCCGAATTCAGAAAGTCAATCAAACTAGTGCAGAATCAGGATTACAGCGGCATCATCAGCGGACATCTCAAAGAACCAGTTGTGACTGACTACAAGCTTGCGTTGGAAGCCTTCGCACGCCAGTTTGATATACGGGGAGATCTAGTTTATGCAGCTATTATTGAGGGGGCAAGGACAATAGATGACATCACACTGACACCAATTATCTACCCATCCCTCACAAATCCTGTCTTTCTACAATTTGAGAAGTGGATGGTCGAGCATCATGTCAGCGACTTGATTGCTAATGGGCTTGTTGAAGAGAAGGACGGCCATTTCAAAGAAGCATAGTAGACACTTAATACAGAGTATGTTTTGGTTTCTCAATCAAGTCTAGGAGATGATGTGTTGTGCCTGAATCAGAGAATGATGAAATTAACTCAGAGGATGAATTAGCTGAAGCTAGAAGGCTATTGGCACTAGCTGATATTGTAGATAGGTATCCGCAGGTCGTTACGAGAAGAGTCACTGGAATCATCTACATTCTGATTGGTGGCGGCATATCTTTTGCTACTCTGGTCATGTTCGTGCTTACTGTCGTGCTTGAGTCACAAGCATGGAATCCACTTTTGAATCTCCTCTTTGTTGGCGTCAGTCTGCTAATAACGTGGATCATCGCCTTTCGACTAGTTGGCCCTCTCACCAAGTCAGTTCCGCGTCAAGCTATTGAAGAAGAAGGTGGAAGGATCTTCCTTCTGATGTGGGCTATTATAGCCATACTCCTAGCTGTGTCATCAGTGATCCTATTCACCCAGGAGAATCAATGGCTCTTCCCTATCCTAGTTCAAATCCTTCTCGGTTTTGGCCAATCAGCATCCTATTACATGGCGCGGATGGGCGACCGTGATGATGTCTATGCCAAAGAGAATCTCGCCCTAGGTGTTGTCGCCATTCTATCAATCCCACTTATGCTTCTGCTCCCTCTACTGGCGTACCTGATTCTAATCGTCGTTGATATCGGGGGAATCTACCTTCTAGGAGTCTACGCCCTAATAACTGCTGAAAGACTTCTGTTAGAAAGCACCGGTCGGGGATAATCTTGTCAGCGGATAGAGACCTCCTAGAAGTACTCACAGGCTTCATGAATGAAGACCGAGATACTCTAGTGCCAGCCAGGCTCTCTATTTTGGTCTATCTTTATTTCACTGGCTCAGCACAGTTCTCAAAGCTGCAAGATAAGCTCGAATTGACCTCAGGCAACTTAGCTAGCCATTTGAAGAAGCTAGAGGACCTAGGTCTAATCAAGACCACTCGGGGATTCATCGAAGTGAAACCTGTGCGATTCATCGAGATTACGGCAGATGGTGTTGAAAAGGTAAGAGAACAAGTGCTCAGAATGCGTGAACTGGTTTCAAAAGTTGTAGAAAAGGGGCATTGAAATAGTCACTCCATAAAACATTTAACTATTGTTAATGAATTCAGGGTATAGTGTTCTGAGGCTTCTAGATGAAAGATCAAGAGGGCAAACCTAATCGATTGATAACAGAGAAGAGTCCGTATCTATTGCAGCACGCATATAATCCAGTAGACTGGCATCCCTGGGGAGAACAGGCATTTAATCTCGCGAAGAAAGAGAACAAACCCATATTCCTCTCAATAGGGTACAGCACCTGCCACTGGTGCCACGTTATGGCTCATGAGTCTTTTGAGGACATGGAAGTAGCAGAATTGATGAATGACACATTTGTCAGCATAAAAGTGGACAGAGAGGAACGCCCCGATATTGATGGAGTCTACATGCAGGTATCTCAGATGATGACAGGCCGGGGCGGCTGGCCTCTTACCATTGTCATGACTCCTGACAAGAAACCATTCTATGCTGCCACCTATATCCCTAAAGAAGCAAGGTACAGTCAGCTGGGAATGATGCAGCTAATTCCAAGGCTGAAAGAGATTTGGAACACTGAAAGAGAGAATATTGATGATATAACAGGTCAGATAGAAGCAGCCTTAGCAAAAGAATCGCCTAGTGCATCTGGTGCAATTGTTGACCTAGACTCAATTGAAAACGCATTCTCTGCCTTCCTTCAAAGATTCGATAAAGAAAATGGAGGGTTTGGCACGGCGCCTAAGTTTCCTAGCCCTCATAATTTGATGTTGCTCCTAAGGTATTGGAAGAGGTCAGGAAACGTAGATGCACTGAACATGGTAAAGACCACTCTTAAGGAGATAAGAAAGGGAGGGATCTGGGATCACATCGGGCTTGGTTTTCACAGATACTCTACAGATGCTCAATGGCTATTGCCCCACTTCGAGAAAATGCTCTACGACCAAGCAATGCTTCTCTATGCATACACGGAATCTTTCGAGGCAACAGGAGACCCCTTCTATTCAGAAGTAGCACAGGATATCATCCAGTATGTGATTAGAAACATGACTAGCCCAGAAGGTGCATTCTATTCGGCAGAAGATGCGGATAGTGAGGGAGTTGAAGGTAAATTCTATGTATGGTCCCATGAGGAAATCAAGAGCATCTTAGACGCGCAGGAATTTGAGGCGTTTGCAAGATACTTCAATATAAGAGAGAATGGAAACTTCAAGGAAGAAGCCACTCGGGATGACACAGGCTTCAATATCCCGCACGTGACAGACTCACTTGAGGTGGTGGCGCAAGAAATCGGCATCGCGACAGAACTATTCATGCAATTGCTGGAAAAAGCACGAGTCAAGCTCTTCAACATTCGCGAGGAGAGAGTCAGACCTGGGCGAGATGACAAGATTCTGACCGATTGGAACGGATTGTTCATTGCAGCCCTTGCGAAGGCATCCCGGGCTTTAGGTAGTATTGAATATGCCAAGGCAGCTGAGCGAGCCATGGAATTCATACTGAAGAAAATGGTCTCCAGCGATGGTAGATTATTTCACAGATTCAGAGATGGTGAAATCGCAGTACCAGCTTTCTTGGATGACTATGCGTTCCTAATCTGGGGACTTGTCGAACTATATGAAACCTCATTCAATCCAAAGTATCTTGAATTGGCTCGAAACCTGACCAATGAGCAGATTAGGCGCTTCTGGGATACTGAGAAAAATGGTTTCTTCTTCGCTGCTGATGACTCTGAGGAGTTGATCGTAAGGCAAAAGGATGCATATGATGGAGCGATTCCATCAGGCAACTCTGTTTCCATGATGAACCTCCTACGGTTATCCAGACTACTTGGAGATGAAGAGTTTGAGTCATTGTCAGCCCTGATTCTGAAAACATTCTCAGACATCATCAATAGAAGTCCCACTGGGTTCTCTTTCATGTTATCAGGTCTCGAATA
>JBHLQK010000187.1:0-6030 GCA_048884925.1 Candidatus Thorarchaeota archaeon | reverse complement strand
AGAATATAGACTCTTGTTTCATATATCGTTTGTCAGTTGAGAATCTCGCTACCACTTCTTCTCTGGCGTATAGCATCCGATGGAGAATCTTGGCAAGTATCTAGGCCCCCCAACCCGCTACTGCTGGACGGGTTCATTAAAGTGTCCTGGAGGTCTTCTTCTCCACACCCACACTGACTACACTCCAGAACGTGCGTAAAAACAAAAGAATACATGTGTTTTTTAGCAATTCAGACACTGTATTCCGTGGGGAGGTCTGTCGTTGGAGAAACGATATCCGTTCGCGGCGCTTGTAGTGCTGGCGTCCACAGTTGTCACTCCATTTGCAGAGGTGCGCTATTCGGCTATGGGCACTCCAGGTGATCAGTTGTACTTCGTCTGGGGCCGTTACAGTCTACTGAGCAACTTGATAAGACCATATGGGGAAGGAGGCGACCCGTTCCCGGTTTTTGCCCGTCTAAATCCTGCCCTCCTAAATCTGGTGGTTCTGTGGATTGCTTGTGGAATTGCTCTGTCGGCCATTATTCTCTACTCATCCAGAACCAGCCACCGGCGACTGGTTGTATGGGCGGCCGTTGCTTTGGTTCTTATGGCTCAGAATCAACTTCTCCTCTCTACCCTTGGTGGTATAATCTTCATCATGTATTCTCTAGAATCCATTGTGTTTCCCGGCGTCCCATCTATCCTGGCGATTGTGGCTCTCGTGGCGCTTCAACTGATGCGAAGACAGCCAGATCCCTATCTTATTGGACTCTTGTTGATATTCCTTGCCGAGTATGGTCCCAGTGCAATGATGATATTCCTTCCTCGCTTTAGTGTATTTGGAGTTGGGCTCCTCCTAGTCATAGTGACGGCAGGTTACCTTCTTGCGGACGACAGGATGGACAAAAGGGCCTCTAACTTACATCACCTAGGTACTGCATTGATTGTCCTTGGACATGTCGCTTTGATAGAGTGGGGGTGGGTATTTCCAGTCGCTGGTTTCGGCCTCTTTTTCTGTGGTTTCATTGCTATTCTTATTGTGAGCGACAAGATGGATAAAAGGGCCGCCAACTTACGCTTCTTGGGTTCTGCATTGTTCGTCCTTGGATATGTAGTTCCTTGGATAGATCTATTTTCGTGGACCATCACAGTCGCTGGTCTAGGCATTCTTTTCTGCGGTTTCATTGTTATTCTGATGGCGCGTCTTCACAAGACTTCATCAGGAGCAGATTCTATCTCCTATCTAGAAGCCTCTCAAAGAACGCCATCTTGAATCCATAGGCCAAGACTGAGCAATCAGCGCCGAGGATGCTTCCACTCTTCTTTTTCACGTATTTAGCGTGTGCATGACGTTAGAGGTATGTTTCGGGTTCCTTTCTGTCTTGGTAGTTTTTGTTCAGGCTTTCTTGTGACTGAAGTATGCGGTGGCTCATGACCCGTGCGCCGGATGGACAGTTTTTGACGCAGGCACAACACCAGATACATGCATTATGGTCCGTGGAAATCAGACGAAGGTTGTATCCAATCATTGGCGATGGATTAGATGCAACATGTTGTATCCTTATTGCAGCAGTAGGACAGCCATCGACGCACGTCCCGCATTTCGTGCATTGGTCTTCATTTGTGTAGGGCGTTGCCAATTCGCCATAGTCGTACCATGTGAGATTTGCGCGCATTGATAACGTGTATGGAGTTGTGCCAGGAGGATTGACTGGAGAGAGGCTGTCAATGGTATCTGCGCGCCCGTATTTTTCCTGTATCATTTGGCCAAATGCTTCGGCTTTGGCGAGATCTTTGGAGTCTGGTCGTCCATGGGCTGTAGGCGTTTCTTGGACGCTAAACGAGTGTTCACAGATGAAGGCACCGGCGGCGATGGGTTGGAATCCCACCTCAGAGATAATGTCTGCTAATTCGCGTAGTGCGTCTTCGTAGGCTCGGTTGCCGTAGGTTACAACGATTACGGCAGGAATTTTGTGTGCGCGTTTGGCTCCGTATGGCTCCCTTTTACTTGTCAGCCTCCGTATCCTATAGGCAGCTTCAGTGGGTACCCTTCCTGCGTAGACGGGAACGGAGATGATGGCGAGCTCATCCTTGAATTCCGTAAATTGCTGTGTTCGTGCGCTGGGCGGTGTTAAGTCTACGTGGTCAATGGGAGCTTGGGTTCCTTTGGCGATGGCTTCGGCTACTTTCTTTGAGCCCCCGGTTGGGGAGAAACTGATAACTTTCACTGCCGTAATCTTCATTCCAAATTCCCTCAATTGGGTTTGAAATCATTGAAGCTATAAAAATCTAGCATGAAATCCTATGATAGGTGGGTAGAGATAGGTGTATAATGCCGGATGCTCGAACCAATCGTGCTTGTCCAGTGGTCAAGTAGAGCGCTCTTGCCTATTCTCCCAATCCCACGAAGATGAAAGACAATACTCCGCTCCTTGCAGCGCTCCAATGCCTCAGCCATCCAATCGAGATGCTCTTCTCTGTCCACGAACACGCGCCCGGAGGGCTCGTAGTGTTCGTACACATCGCAGACCCCAGACTCATAAACGGCAAATATTGAACCATTCTGCTCATAAGCTAGTCGGTACTCAAGCTAATGCGATTTGCATTCAGCGTCTTGGCTACCCGCTCCCACTTCTTTCTCAACATTGTGCCAACTCGCGCAATCCTGTACTCAACGTTCAAGAGTGCATTCCAAAGATACTTTATGCCGCAGAGAGTGTATCTTGTTCGTGGATGGAGGAAACGAGGATCCTCTTCGACGACTAGCCTTTGCCCACACCGCACTGGAAAGCAATGACAACCAACGGTGATACCCGTGATGAGATGGATGAATGAAATCACACTAGAGTTCAAGGAGTTCTCGAAAGACTTGTGTGGACACTCTGATGCAGTGACAAGCTTAACAGACCAAAGAGAGAAATAGAATGCCTCAAGAACATTCGGAGAAGTCCATCTAATCAAAGAGGAGGAAGGTGATATCGAAGAATGAGAAAGGTGCAAGAGATACTACTCACTGGATTCTTGCTCTACATCTCCATATGCGTCATGCTGGCAATAACCCATGAATTGAACCCCTCGATAGCATACTCATCGTTCCTCGCGAGCATCTCAGGAGTACTCTTGGTCACAGGCATACTACTGTTCGCACTTCTTTTAGCATCAGTATTCTATTACCGTGACGCATCATCTTGAGTCTAATGTCATCTGAGTTTGCTGCCGCATCTTGGACAGGCCCATCCTTGAAAGCCAGACCTCACTGCACATTTGCCACAGATCCACATTTTGCATTTCTTATTGACACACTGCTTGACTTTGGCTGGCCTTCCGCATGCCAGACAAGTCCCATCTCTAACCACTTTCCATCCACGTTCCTAAGACGACTGATTACAAAAACGGGGGTACAGCTGTTTAATCTCTCTTTCGTAATTTTGAGTATGGTTGAGAACCCTGATGGGAGCCAGTCCCGCTATTGCAGGTTTCCACTTTCCTCACTTCCCAAGAGATGTGCATATCTTTTTCACAAAGGACACAAGATGGAGCTACAGGTTGTCGAATTGAAGCAAGGCCATCCAGTTGCCAAGGTATTGCGTTAATCTTGTTCTATTATAGTCTGTGAGAACATATACTACGAAAACGCTGATGGATTGGAGGAATATGGCGAATGAGGTCGATTTGGAACTAGCCCGGACACTATTGAAGAATCCGGCCTTTCCGCGTACAATGAATTATGATCCCGACTGGATGGTAGGGTTGGATATGGGCTGTCCGACTTTGTGGCTTCTTGAACGGCTGTGTGAAGAGATGTATTTGGAGCCAGGTATGCGCGTCTTGGATCTTGGCTGTGGGAAGGCTGGAGGATCTATATTCTTGGCAAAGGAGTTTGATGTTCAAGTCTGGGCAGTGGATCTTGGAGTGAGTCAGAGTGAGAACTGGGAACGCATCTTAGGAAGGGGGTTTGGGAATCAGGTCTTTCCTCTAAGAGCTGATGCACGAGAGATGCCCTTCCCTAAAGACTTCTTTGATGCTATCATTTGTGTGAATTCCCTCTTCTTCTTTGCAACTGACGATGTATATCTCCGACACCACTTAATACCAAGAATTAGACCCGGCGGACAGATAGGAAGTGTCGTTCCAAGTTTCTACCATGAATTTGATGGGAGGATCCCAGAGAATTTGCCAGAACATCTACAACAATATTGGGAGTCATGTATGTTATATACATGGCACTCAGCGGAATGGTGGCGAAGACACTGGCTTAAGACCCAGTTGGTGGAGGTCGAACTTGTAGACAACTTTCCAGGAAAGGAGGGATATCAGACCTACCTTGATTGGGAGAGAATCATAGGATATCCCGAGAAGATAGCTGAAGATGATCAGGGGAGAAACATCACATTCTCCCGTTTGGTTGTTCGAAGAAAGCTTTAGCAGCCTCATGATTCACAATGAAACAAGTTGAGGAATATCAAAACGAAGAAAAACAAGGAGGATTATCCAAGGCAACGAGCTGGGCTGCCCAATCGTGATTTCTCCAAGCAATCCGGAAACTCGTGATTGTTTTCGAGCCAAGTTAGAAGAAACTTCGCTATTTGATGAGGCATTAATGACAACTTCCATATCTGAGAAACCTGCGAAGTAAATTAGTCAATTGTCTGACCGCCTCTTTCTTGGCTTCGTTCTTCATCAGTCATACTTACAAGAATGAGCTATTTCTGGGACACTCTTGTGATAGCTCATCGCAACTCTGGGCAGTATGGACGGACCCCTGCTCCTTCAAGTAATGAGTCTGCACACCAAATGGCCACTAAGGAAATATCTTGAAGGCGGCAGACTCCTGCTTGGTAGACTCTCTCCTATCAATTTGCTGATTCTAGATAGAAAAGACTTATACCGCGCGATGCGCGCAGCTTTTACGGATTCGCGTGCTCTATCGGCTACCTGAATAGGCAGTCAAATATGACTATCTAAGAAGCAGGAAGTGTACGAAGACGAGGTGTTCAAGAGTATTTTCCTTTCTCATTCTAGTGATGATTCTGTCAGTCACCATTTTGACCGGCACCGAAGCATATGGAGGATTCATTCGCAGCACGCAGACAAGACTGCCTACAATCCTTTCAACACAGTATACAAACCGTGGTCCCATTACCGTAACGAGCGATTCAGGTTTTCTGACGGCCGGATTTACAGGAGTTGGGAACGAGAGTCATCCATATGTTCTCGAAGGAATTAGCATTGGTCAATATGATGAACCCTGCATCTCCATATCGGAAACAACTGCACATTTTGTCATTCGTGACTGCTTGCTCACTGGAACTGGGGGAACGGGCATCAAGTTTTATAGCGTGCAGAATGGAAGTGTCGAATCCTGTTCGATAGCACATAAATGGCGAGGAGTCGATTTCGACCAGTGTACAGATTGTTCGCTGAGCGATACTACGATTTCGAACGGGGACTTCGGAGCTCACATCACTTCCTCAACGGATTGTATAATTGCGAATAGCGTTATCCATAGTCAAAGAGTTGCGTTGGACCTCTCTAGCTCAACAGGCCTTATCTTATCAGAGAACAACATCCATGATAATGAGCGCGGTGTGGAGATCGGAGGCTCCCATGATTTCACTGTGACCAACAACACACTCACACACAACGGATTCCGGGTATCAGGTCCCAGCATGAGCTTTTGGACTCATGCGTTCGAGGGCAACACTGTGAACGGAAAACCTCTTGGCTACTTCGCGGGCGTGAATGATAAAATAATCGATATCAGCTCATTTGGTCAACTCCTCTTGGGGCACTGCGACAACGTGACAGCTACAAACGGCGTCTTCCGCGATATTGACTGTGGAGTAGTCCTGGAATATTGTGTTGATTGCACGTTGGAAGGTCTCACGCTTGCCAACAACACCATTGGCGCCGTACTAGATTCTTCGAGCCAATGCCAGGTGACAGGTGTCACCTTCCTTGATAATACGGACGGTCTGATTCTTGAGGGTTGCACTGGTTGCAACCTTACAGGAAACGAATTCGAAGACTGTGCCGTAAGCATCAGAG
>JBHLQK010000186.1:0-6059 GCA_048884925.1 Candidatus Thorarchaeota archaeon | reverse complement strand
AATTCCTCCTCCCTCTTCAGGCTCAAGTCCTTCAGATTTTTCCATGACCACATCAGAATACATCATGATAAGTCGGCGATAGGAGTCATAGGCAAACCTCTCGTCACCAGATGCCTTAATCAGACCTGGAAGTGTTGAGGTAGTGAGACCTACATTAAGAACAGTTTCCATCATGCCAGGCATGGATTGTCTAGCTCCGGAGCGACATGAAACGAGAAGGGGATTATCTGGGTCGCCGAACCTCTTTCCCAGCATTTCTTCAATCCAAACAAGCGCTTCCTTTGATTCCTCTCTCACGGAATCTGAAAGGCCTCCTGTCGAGAGATACTCGTTGCAGACATCAGTTGAAATCGTAAATCCTGGTGGTACTGGCAATCCCAAAAGAGTAGCACCTGCAAGGGATGCACCCTTTCCACCTAGTAGATTCTTCATGTCACCTTTGCCATCAGCCTTTCCAGCACCAAACTTGTACACACGTTTTGCCAAAGCCTCTACCTTCTTCTACTTTATCTATACTCAATCAATGGCTATAGCCCCAGGCACTGCTTATTGTCAGCGGGGTATCAATATGAAACTCAGACGAGGTTGGTTCGTCTTGTTTGAGTTATCTTTAGCTTGGTGCTCCACCCGTTTTTAATGTGTCCCTCTGGCAAACGAATTTTGTTCAATTCCGAAAGGCTTTTGCACCAATACGTTTCGCAGTGTGACTGCTAACGTGAGGCTCTTGTCATGATTGATCTCTCTATAAACGAGGCACAACTCAAACGCACAGTCGAAAGGTGCAGAGAACGCAATATCGTCATTCCTACCTTTGAGGAGATGAAGTATCCATCCAAGACTCCGGACCGAATCAAGAATGAGCTTCGGGACATCGAGCTCTGGGATGTTGTTCCACAGAACCTGTTTAGGATTACTTGGAAGAACCAGCCCTTGGATAAGGGGGGTCTGTTCCAGCCAATTGCCAATTACTTGGAACTTCCACCTGAACTTACAGGAGTTGAGGCACGTATCATAGCCATGGTTGGCAAGTGGTTCCCGACCGGTGCACACAAGGTTGGTGCCGCCTTCGGCTGTCTTGTACCTCCACTGGTGACTGGTCAGTTCGATCCTACGAAGCACAAGGCTGTGTGGCCTTCTACTGGAAATTACTGTCGAGGTGGAGCATATGACTCATCGCTACTTGCCTGCGACAGTGTGGCAATTTTGCCTGAGGAGATGTCTCAAGAACGGTTTGATTGGCTAGCTAGTGTTGCAGGCGAAGTAATCAGGACACCGGGGTCGGAGAGCAATGTGAAAGAGATCTATGACAAGGTTTGGGAGATTCGCCGAACTCGTGATGATGTTTTCATTTTTAATCAGTTTTCCGAATTTGGAAATTACTTGTGGCACTTTGAAATTACAGGCAACGCCTTCAGAGAGGTTCTTGAAAAAGAGTTAGGAAATGATAGGTACCATGGCCTCTGCCTCACAACTGGTTCTGCAGGGACGATAGCCAGTGGCGACTTCATGAAGCAGCAGTTCCCAACGTCGAGGATTGCTGCTGGAGAAGCTGTACAGTGTCCAACACTATGGATTAACGGTTACGGCGCTCATAGAATCGAGGGCATCGGAGACAAGCATGTACCATGGATTCACAATGTGCGTAACACCGATATGATAATCGCAATCGACGACAACGACCCGATGAACCTTATCAGACTCTTTAATGAGCCTGCAGGAAGAGAGTACCTGATAAAGGACGTGGGGGTTTCAGAGACTCTTGTTAACCAGCTAGACCTGTTGGGTATCTCGAGTGTGGCAAATATGTTGATGGCCATTAAGTACGCCAAGTTTTATGAACTGACGAAACGGGATGTTGTGCTGACTGTCTTCACTGACTCTATAGACATGTATCAGTCCAGGCTGAAGGAAGCGCGCGCTGAGCATGGCAAATACACTCGTGATGCCGCCATCAAAGACTATCATCTTCATCTCATGGGCCAGAAGACTGATGCAATGATAGAGCTGGGCCACTATGAACGTAAACGCGTTCATCATCTCAAGTATTACACCTGGATTGAGCAGCAGATGTTTAACCTGGATGAGTTGAATGCTCAATGGTTCGACTATCCCGAATACTGGGAACGAGTTCAGAAGGCCACACCAAAGATCAATGAGCTTATTGTAGACTTCAATGAACGGGTGGGCTTGATCTAGTTGCTGGCTTAGGGAAACGATCATATAACATAGAGATACAATGAAGCCTCTTCATTCGTCTTCACAGGTAGCCATCCTTCGAACTTGAAGCGATAAGAGACCACACGAGTGCCAGGCCTAAGTTCTCTGGAAAATTTCTCTCTCAGTCTTTTGTTGACATCTTTGCCTTGATATACAGTGACAACGGTTGCGTCTTTTATATTTGAATTGAAGAAGTTCTCTCGCAGGACATTAACCATATTGACGAGACCCCGCCGCCGTATGGCTATTCGAGACCACATCGCTCTAAGTGGGTCTGCTTCAATCCCGATTGACCTAGCTCCATATTCGCTGGCAGCCATGATGATAATACGCCCATCACCTGACCCGATGTCATAGACAATATCCTCCGCATCAACTTCGGCTAGTTCAAGCATGCTACTCGCTTTTTTCCTTGGTGTCGGAATCCACGGAGCACCAATAATTGATGGCCACGCAATCCAAATCATGAATCCAGCAATGATGAATTCGAGAAGGGTGATAATAATCAGAATCTCCAATTGCATACCAGCATAGACCTTCTAAGACTATGATAAAAATGAAGTGGCAATGATATTGCCACAGCCCATTTATGACTGGTAAAACTGACCGCGAATGGTTTGTGGTCCAAACCACATTTGCTGATATGCCTTAGAGTCGGATTATGTAGGTCAGAAAGCTGCACCGTTGCTATTCAGGGTGCCACTGATTGAGGAGCTCCGACGGTATTCCTGCTAGTACATGATGTATGCTCGTCCTTCCGGAGGCGAAAGGGTGCCTCAAAGCAATAGAATAGTGATAGCCATAGTCGCACTCATGCTATTCTGCATGCTATTCACCAGTCCTCCCGACTATCGCTCATTTTCAACTGATAATCATGCACCAGATTCTACTTCCAATCAGAGGATGGAAAACACTAAGGCGTTTGCTGACATTGGATCGCAATCAGGAGTCCTCAATCCCGTCTCTATCATTCACACAGCTACAACACATGGCTATACGCAGGTCCAGTCAATTAGAACTGATGTTGAGCACAATCCTCAATCCGAAGTGTGGCTGCCTGCTGGCGCTCCTGAGAGCTATTACTCAGTAGATTGCTATGACGGAGGATATCTTCTAGTAGGCTCAGGAGGGAACGCAGATTTCAGTTCTTCCGCTGGAACATTATCATGGTGGGGAAAATGGGACGTTTCAGCTCCCCATGGAAGGTTCTGGGGACAAGACAATAATTTTGAAACGCGATGGTCTGGCGGAAGCCTAGTACTTGACTGGGGCAGTGACAACACATTCTTTGGGGTCAAATCAGACTGGATTGAGAATCACTGGTACTTCTTTAGTATTGTATGGGATGAAGCATCTAATTTCATTGGTTTCTACTGGGGTGATGAGTCCACAATTCCGCAGGAGGATGCACTGTCTTACACATGGACCGGATCGGTAGCCGGTCTTCATACTAGAAATGTCATAATGAACTCAGAGATGAAAACTGATACCGTTGATGGGCATGTCGATGATTTTAGGTATTATTCGATTGCGCGGAGCATTGATGACATTCGGAGCGACTATCAGCAAAGACTCTCAGGAGAGGAACCTGGGCTCTCGCATTATTATATGTATGAAAATGACTTGTCTGATTCCGCTGGAGCAACCGACCTAGAAGCATCTGGCAGCTATTCATTCAGCCATGATGCCTTCTCTGTACCGGATGGATGGAGAGCAGAACAACTATCGATTGATGTAATGAATTTAAAAAGACTCTATGTATTGAATGGGAGCTTTGATTCCGGATATCCCGGAGTTAATGAGGATTGGTTGATTGGGACCGATGGAACATATTATGCAGATGGTTGGTTGGCTCAACGTTGGGCTCCTACTTGGCGGGGAAGACAACGAGCGACATATGATGCTGCAGGGCATGTGTCTCTAGAGAACGAAGGATACTATAACGCGACTACAACAGCCTACATGCATTACAATGAAACTCGCATTTTCTGGTATCAGAATGTGGACAACAGCATGTTGAATGAGCAGTTTGAGTTTGAATTCGACTATCTTTATCAGAGTGGTCCAATTGGATCTCATTTTGAAGGCATTTTTGAGCTTCGTTTTGAAATACTCAATGGCCCTCTAGTTCTATGGAATTGGTCAACGGACCTCGTTAATACAACCCAGAGGCAGACTTGGTATAGCACTGGATTAATCCCAGTGAACCTCACCGGCGCACCATCATCCTTTGAAGCGCGCCTAGTAATGGAAGTTACCACCCCGAGCACATATGTGGAGATTCAGGAAGCTGATAGTGACTTGGATGGTGATTCTACCAATGGTCTTCGTGTGACTGTGCTAGCTGATGACATTTCATTTCTCGGAGCCACTCGCCCTTCTTGTCAGAGTGTGGATTTGTCTGTTAACACTCCACAAACAGGTAGCGTGAAAATTACTGGAGTTTCTGGAATAGGTTCTGCATTTCTCGATTACGAGTCATGGAATGAATCTGCTATTCCTATCAGCTTTTCCTCGAACTCATCAGTATCATTTGATATATCGGCCAAGGTGAGCGAAATGAAAAGAGTTCTTTCATCATTGGCATCTCCAAGTCTTGGCTCTGTGGGTGTATCGTACTCGGTTGAGCATGATGTAAGTGCAAATCTCACGACGTTTACCTACGTGGCTTCGTACCCAGAAGCGGAGGATCTCGGACTTGTTGTCTATCATCCCAGCTCATGGGAGAACGTTTCAATCATAGATCCGTTCGGCGATGATGACCAAGGTCCAATAGAACAAGAAACGGGATTTTTCGAGTTGCCAGCAGGAGTTATTGATTCCGTTGGCTGGTGGACAATTCGGATGCAAGCACCTAACTATGCAAAAGAGATTAGAACTCAGAAGTTCATTACCTCAGGACCAGGATGGACTGATGAAACAATCTTTCGAACTGGTGATAAGATTCGGTGTCAAATAGTAATTGGCACTGCTTCCGAATATCCTCCTAACGTTATGAATCTTGAATCTGAGATATTACTTCCATCCGACGAATTCTGGGCTGGAGCTTTCATGAATAATGCGACTGGATATATCCTTACCAGCGAAAGCTTCACTTTTGGTTCTTACAATGCGTCAGTAGGTGAATGGATGGTAACCTCATTTTGGGATAATGGAAGCGCTGTTGCATTTGGACACGTCCATTTTGAGGTCTATCATGGACTGACTATGTTTGCGCATACTCCAAACATCGAACGAAACCTCGGTGAGAATTTTACTGCGGCAGTCTACATTCATGACCAACAAACCGGAGCGCCCATATTGAATGGAGCTGCGAGTGTCGTCGGCAATTGGTCTGGTGGTCCAGCATCTTTCAGTCCAAACCTTGCAAAGGGCTGGTGGGAGGCAGACTTCAATACGTCGCAAATTGGAGTCGGAATTTGGGTTATGGCGATTAATGCCACCATTCCCTACTATGAAGACGCGAATTGCATAATCGAAATCCAAGTCATGACGCTGACAGTCATGACGACCCTTGGAAACTACTTTGTGGAGATAAGTCCCGGTGGATCCTACGTAGCCAAGTTCAGATACATGTTCCTTGATGGCACAGGAATTGAAAATGCTGATGTGTTCGTTGCCACATGGAGTGGGCCAGACCAGGGGATTGAATATAATGCAACCAACCTAGTGATTGGTGAACCTGGCAATTATACAATCGAATTCACCGGTATTCTTGGAGGGACTTACTTCATCACGGTAACTGGGCTAAAGGAAGACCATAGTACTGCAGCAACATCCTTCTATCTTCTCGTTGGAGCGATTTCGACAAATCTGGATGTTTCAGGCTTTGAACTTCCAGA
>JBHLQK010000185.1:0-6108 GCA_048884925.1 Candidatus Thorarchaeota archaeon | reverse complement strand
AGGATGAAACTCATCGAGTCGTAGGACAACCTCCCATCCGAGTCTCTGAGATTGGTTCGGAGATGGTGCAACCATTGTGGTTGGGTTGCATCGCCAGTGCCTAGTACATCGAGCCCCTTCTCCTTTGCGCCTTCAGCAAGTCTAGGAATCGTCATTGATTTGCTGACACCAATTGAATGCAAAGAGTGAATGTGCAAGTCGACATCGAATTGTTCCATTCACGAACTCCTCATATATTGATGACCACTTTGGTTGTATTTGGTTCTGCAGCATACTCGAATGCTCTTGCTCCCTCTTCAAGTTTGAACTCCCTTGTGATTAGACGTTTGACCTCTATCCGACCCTTTGCAAGCATCTCAACTGCTTTTGTATATGGTCCAGAGGAATTGCCAAACATCGTAATCTCACGCTCAACGAGGTGTGACGGATTAAACTGGTAATCTTCGCCATGAATGCTCGTCAGGCCTATAATTCCTCCATCTCTCACAAGATTGAGGGCCATATCGAGTCCGTTGACATTGCTTGTTGACTCAATTACGACTCTGGGGCCCACATCAGTAGTCAACTTGAGAACTTCCTTCTTCCAATTGGGATTAGCTGCATTGACTGTATTTGGAATACCAAGTTGCCTGACAAGTCCAAGTTGCCATCGGTTATTATCTACTACAATCACATTTGCACCATATGCATCGTATACTTGAGCCACTAGGAGGCCCAGTTTTCCACTTCCAATAATCACAATTTGCTCATCCTGTTTGGCTGGAGCTTTCTCATAGGTCTTGATAGCTGAAGCAAGGGGCTCAACGAAGATCCCACTTGTGATATCAATCCCTTCGGGTAGCGGATGAATAAGATCTGCTGGAACACTGAGATATTCTGACAAGCCACCATCTGTAGTTATCCCCAAGATTTCCTTATCCCTACAGAAGGCGGGTTGATTATGCCTGCAGTACCAGCATCTACCACAAGGCACATCGACTTCAGTTGTTACTGCCATGCCTATCTTAAGATCAGGAACCGAACTCTCGTGAATTACCCCCGCAATCTCGTGTCCCAATACGAGAGGCAACTTAACATCGTAATCACCCTTCCAGATGGCAATATCAGTTGAACAGATGCCAACAGACCTAACTTCAATTCTGACACTGCCAGGCATTAGAGCAGGACGAGGAGTATCAGCTAGCTGAAGTCCATCTTGGGTGAGCACCAAAGACTGCATCTCTTCTCCCTCTCCTTCCGTCAAGCCGCAGCTGACTCAATAAACCCTTCGATACGTAATGCAAGAAGATGATTTACATCCAAGATAATGCTGTCGAATCAAGAAACGATAACTTATTTTGGTGGAGAAAACCCCCACAGGACTCTGAAGGAGTTTCATTCAATGCGAATTGGAATCGAATTCGTACCTGACAAACCCATTGAGAAGCTAGTTTCTTGGACAAAGCTTGCTGAAGAAGCTGGTTTTGATAATGTCTGGATTACCGACCACTACAACAATAGGAACGTGTGGTCAGCACTGACAGCAATCGCTCTGAACACAGAGAAGATTATGTTGGGACCTGGTGTTACAAATCCATTCCATATCAGTCCAGCTTTAACAGCCTCAGCTGCGGTTACTATCAATGAGCTAAGCAATGGACGCGCAGTGATAGGCATAGGCGCTGGAGACAAAGTCACTCTCAGCGGCCTTGGAATTAAATGGGACAAGCCAGTATCGGCTGTTGTTGAATCCATAAAGTATATGCAAAAGCTTACTGAAGGCAGTAAGTTCAAGCATGATGGGAAGGTCTTCAAGGTCAAGAATGCCAAGCTGGCAATCGTCAAAAAAGAGCCAGTTCTTGATGCTGATGGCAATCCCAAGATGAAGGACGGAAAGCCAGTAAAGAAAGGACCCAAGATTCCTATCTATGCTGGAGCACAAGGCCCAATGATGCTAAAGATGACTGCAATGGTCGCGGATGGTATATTGATCAATGCTAGCCATCCCAAGGACTTCGAGATAGCCATGGAGAAAATCAAGGAGGGTGTCGAGGAAGCAGGCCGAAACCTCAAGGAGATTGATGTCACTGCTTATGCATCATTCAGCATTGGCGACACTCGGGAAGCAGCTCTTGAGGGAGATGCAAAGATTGTCGTGGCGTTCATTGTTGCAGGCTCACCTGATGTTGTGCTTGAGAGACATGACCTAGATCTGGATGCATGCAATAAGGTCAGAGGGTTATTAGCTGAAGGCAACTTCAAGGACCTGCCAGAGGCAATTACCGACGAGATGATTGATGCATTTGCCGTTGTTGGAAATAAGGACCAATGCATCAAGCGCATCGAGGATCTCGGAAAGGTTGGAGTGACTCAATTTGTGGTTGGTTCACCTATAGGACCTAGGAAGAAAGATGGAATCAAGCAGATTGGCAAGGAGATCATTCCGTACTTTAAGAAATAAGGTCCCAAGATAACACCAAGTGCTGAGTTATGAGTTCAAGAACTTTGTATACTAGGCGGATGTCGAGGAAAGAACTCGACATCTGGCTAGAACTATATGGAGACAAAAATCCGTTAGACAAGAAATTGGCTGATATATTCATTCAGCTTGAAGACAGCATGTTCTTCCTATCCAGCATTGGAAATGAGATAGTTGGTGGAACAGCAATCTATAGAGATAGAACTAGACTTGCTGTTGCTTTAATCGCAGCATATCACAATCCAGATTTGAAAGAAACTGGACAGCTTCAGCTGATCAAATCGTCATTGCCGTTCTTTAGGAGTGTCACAATTCATCATGTCGATGCCATTGTTGGCAAATCCCGAATGAATTCCAAACTGCCTTTTCCAATTAATTTCGTGCTGGACAAGAAGTTCAGACCAGTGCTTGAGAGCTTCGGCTTTGTTGCTGAAGAAGCAATCTTGCAATGTGCTGTCACTCTTTCAAGCAACCAGGAAAAAGAGCCGAGTATGGATTGGATGGTGACAAAGGACCATGATGCTGTCAGAAACCTATTCTGGCGGCAATACAAAACTACAGGTATTGACACCACACTGGTGACTCTGGGCTGGCAAATGGCAAGCGCTATGAACCATCTAGAAACACTGCATGATGAAAAGGGAATCACAGCTGCGGTTGGCATAGAAAGAATTGGTAATATTTCAGTAATATGGCCTATAATAGCAGATTTCAGACTTATTGATGAAGACACTTTAGCGGTGGCAATTCATGAAAGAGTTCTGCAAACAAGAGCAAGCGAGATTCTCATACCAATTCTGGGAATTGGGCAAAAGGAACTTGCGAAAGAACTAGCTGACCAATGTGGTGGAATGCTGATGGTTGAAGAAGCCACGCTTCTAAGAAAGCAGCTTTAGCAGGTTCTTGTCTCCAGTGGAAATGCTTTTGTGATTGTAGCTAATGAGCGGTTCAGGTCCTTTTATGTCCACACTCAAGCTCAAGAAACATGCAGACGGATTCATCCTTGACTATGGTCATGTCAGACTCGCTCTAGATACTGGCATAAAGGGAGAAACGACGCTGCTCACACACGGGCATACAGATCATATTAGGGGAGTGGACATGGCACACAGGATTGTGGCAACAAAGGCGACAATAGATACACTTAGAGCTCGCGGGCATAGAGTTATGGGCAGAATAGAACAGCTGGAATATAACCAGCGAATTGGTCAGCTTGGTGTAGTAGTGACCGCTCTTAATGCCGGGCATGTACTAGGGTCTACGATGTACCTAATGGAGTTCGATGAAGGCCTCTCTGTACTATATACTGGAGACTTCAATGTAGTGGACAGTATGGTGCATAAAGCAGCCGCTCCCGTATTGGCGGATGTTCTAATAACGGAGGCTACCTATGGCTCACCAAAGTGGGTGTTTCCATCACGAAAAAGCATCTATAATGACATCTTGACAACAACAACTGAAGTCATAGACAAAGCACGCATACCCGTTTTCCTGGCTTATTCACTGGGAAAAGCACAGGAGGCAATCGCTCTACTCCAATGGGGTGGATTCAATGTTGTTACAGGAAATCATAGGATCGATGAGGTCTGTAAAATCTATAATCAGCATGGAAGCGATTTGCGACATACTTCCTTGACGGACAAAAACGCGAAGAATCTGCTGGCAGATGGCTGTGCAATTGTCAGTTCTTCCTTTCATCACACACAAAGAAACATCCGGACCGAAATGGGGAGTAAAGAGGCTAACGGACTAATCAATAGGATGGAGCACTATTCGCTTTCTGGATGGACACTTGGCGACTCTAGCAAGACAGGGTTCCCCCTGAGTGCACATTCGGACTTCAAAGGACTGAAAATGTTTGCCAAAAAGGTCAAGCCCCGAGTTGTCTATTGCTTCACAGATAATGCATCGCATTTTTCGGGACATCTTGCTGACGATGGACTCAACGCGGTACCACTGGAATAGGTGAGAAGAATGGAGAAATTCATGTCAGACATGGTGGAACCAATCCATGCTGATTCCATGTTTTCTGTTTCATACTCGGGAGAAATTCATGAACGTCTTTGCTACGAGTATCTTGATCCTGAAGGATACTATAGACGAGTTGTGCGTGATGATGACTTGCTCAGAGCTGAAATTATCAAGCTTGTTGACAACATGCAGAACTTTCTGGATAGAGAGAGAGTTGAGATCAATAGACAGAGAGTAAGATCCCAGGTCAGCTATGCGGATATTTTCCTTAAAGGAAGCTCCGAAGTCGTTTCGGTCGTCTACCTCATAGATTTTGCTACTCAGTTCGAGCCAGTAATCAACAAGATAGAAACCTGGCTCGAAGAAGAAGAGGCACCTTATGATTTCGAGATTCTCTGGCGTTTTCCAGTCGGCACAGAGATAATTGAAATCGACACAATGCTGCAATATGAGGTGTATGAGGATATCGTTATGCTTTGGGCTTTCGAAGGCGAGGAGGTTGGAGGTTATGAGCGGATGGAATTCAAGCTGCCAGTTGAGAGACTTGACACCAGAGCAAAATCCGCCTAGAAATAGAAGTCGCTGAGGTTGAGCAGGGGTACATTATGATTCAGATGATAGAGACACTTCAAATGATTGGCTTTCTGATTCTAGGACTAGGAATTGTTCTGATTATTGCTGGTTGTGTTGCAGGGCAGAGAGGAGCTTCGCAGTCCCACGGCGAAGTTCAAAGAGAAAGCAAAGGCATGGTTCTTATCGGACCTATTCCCATTGTTTGGGGATTTGGGAGGAGAGGTTGGCTTGCCGCAGGTGCAATTGGAATCATCATACTTGTACTTTGGATTATAGGATTGCTTTAGCCGTTCCATCCGCATTCGGAGCAAACAGCTCCAGCTATCATGCGGACAGCTTTTCCATTGACCAAGCATTCAGGACATATATCGATGTCCTTTCCACATGTGGGGCATTTGTTCTTGTGACTGAGATCACGGATGCAAGTGATTGTCCCACAAGACTGGCACCTTATTGCATGGTCGTGACAGAACTCGTTTCGGCATCGATCGCAACGAATCTTCGATTTGGCACGACATACGGCGCATGATTTTGCCATTTAGTTGTCACGCCCCTATATGTCTGGCGTGGATATGTGATAGATAAGTGTAGTCCCTTTCCAGGTATGCGGGTAATACGTAAAGAGTACTAAGGCTCATAGAGAGTTGAAGCCACGTTTCCTGGGAGAAAACAATGATTTTCCAATGTAGGAACTGCGGGAAGACCTCTGATGACATCGACATGGTTCTTGATGGCTCTTGCGCTTGTGGGTGTTCTCATTTCAAGCTAGCTACTGAGAACCCCTTGGATCTTCCAAAAGAGCTGTCAACAAAAGAAGCTATTCGAAGAGACCTTCACTACTGGCTGGACCTGAACATTGATTCGATGGACTCAGAATCAATTGGGAACATTAGAGTTCGGTTCGAAATCGATGAGCAAAATGAGTGAGTTCACTCAGCTTTCTCCTTCTCGGAGTCCAGAGGCCGCTCAATTCTAGCGATTTGATCATCTACCTCTATGGTAATATCAGTCTCACCAGCAACTTCTGCAATTCTGCGAACCGCTCTGAGACTATGAATCAATGAGTCAAGCCAAGAGAAAATATCACCCGGATATGCCCAGAGTTC
>JBHLQK010000184.1:0-6177 GCA_048884925.1 Candidatus Thorarchaeota archaeon | reverse complement strand
GCAGTCATACCGAAGAGTCCATTCATGAGCTGCATACTCAACACCAAGCTCCATCCCCCCGTTGTCAGCTATTGCTCTCTTGAGGTCATCAATTGGGACCTTTTCGGGTTGATTTGGATAGACCACCGTCAAAACAAAGTTGCCCTTTTCAAGTGGGTTGCTATAGCTCTGGAAATCCTTGTCCGCTATCTTAAGGTGAATGGGCTTCTGTTTGATACCAGCGATCTGTCGCATCGCATTGCACAGATGCTCCAAATGGTCAAATCCATAGCTAAAGGGAATGAAGTCGTCAGGCTTTTGGTGGATTCTCATCTTAACTTCAGTGATGACTCCAAGAATGCCATAAGAGCCAACAAAGAGATCTATCTCATCACCACTTATCGTCAATAGTTCGCCATCCACGTTTGCCACTGTCAATTCGAGTATGTTCTCAATGAGGGCTCCGTAGTAGGGAGTGCCGATGCCCGCTGCTCCTCCGCATGCAATCCAACCTCCGATAACTGCTGATTTTGCACTCGTAGGATATATTCCAATTGTCATACCTTCCTTCGCAAGCTCGATATCAAGCCTATCAAATGGAACGCCTGGTTCAACCCTCACATAACCCTCCTTGGTATTGATTTCCAGAATTGCATCCATTCGCTTGAGATCAAGAGATATGCCGCCCCTAGTGGGGCTAGATGATCCCAAACAGCTTGATGCACCACCTCTTGGGATGACGGGAAGATTATATGCTGCAGCTGTGGTGAGAACTTCCTTGACTTCATCAACATTCTCGACTCTCACAATATAGTCAACCAGATACTTGTATTTCCAACGATAGTGAAATTGCGGGAGAGCTGCGGGATCTCCGCTGTATACTATTCTCTCCAACAGCATGTTTGAAACTCGATCTGGACTTACAGCAGCTGCAAGGTCTCGCATGACTGCATTTTCATATACTGGCTTTTCGGTTTCTAATTGTTCTTCAGTCATAGTCATCACATCAAGAATCCAACTGCATTGAGGTAAAATCCTGTCAGCCCAAGTACTGTCCACATCAATACTGCAGGTAGGCCGAGATTACATGTTTTCCATCCAGCAATGTGCGTGATAACGGCTAGTGTTCCGAAAATCATGCTTAGAATTCCTAGCCAAATATGCCAGGAGTGTATGAAGAGCAGTAGCTCTGCTGGATTGATTAGATAGGATGGGTTCAAAGCTGTCCAAGCACCTGGGTCCTCTTGAAATAGCCATAGCACGTTGATCAATGTCAGGAAGTATGCTATGGTCAACATTATTCCATGCAGTTTCGTGAATTTCTCTTCATCATAGTACTCGAGTGCTGTGCCCAGATAAGCTAGTATCAATGCGGGAGCACCCAAGTAGAACCCATAGTGCATTTGAATGGGCGGAATGGCCCGCACAGTGTACTGTAGAGGTGGGTCAGTGACAACTTCAATTCCGTTTCCATCCCTTGCGACGATTCGATATTCAATTGTCGTACCTGGAGGGAATCTTGGAATTGTTGCTTGGTAGAATCCACCAACTAGATTCATGGTGACATTGTTCCATTCTATCGTAGTGTTGACTCGATATTGAAGTACGGCTGAAACAATGCCCGCTTCGGAGCTAATGTTCACCGAAATCAAGACGCTTTCATTGCCAAAGGGTGCGGCAGGAATTTGGCTAAAGCTAGAGATTGCAGGCCCCTCACCCACATGGAGAACATTGACAGTGATTGACGTCACGTCTGCATGACCGCTATTCCCAGCAGCCCATATTTCGAGAACATAGGAGCCTGACAAACTAGGCGCTGTCAGCGTATAATTCACTTCGAGTTCAAGAGCGTCTGGATCTAGGTCGGCCGCATCACCGTCACGTACTAATCCATCACCTGGCACATTAAATAGCGCATTATCCTGAAGGTCAAGTGGGAGCTTTAGTACCAAAGTAGTTGGTCCTGCAGTAGCAGTTGCTCGAACCACGAATGAGAATTGCTCTCCTTCGTTAACGTCCACCGACGCATCTGTGCTTACTGTTATTGCAGTTGCAGTAGTGTGGCATAATGGATCATTGCAGGTTCCCTGGTCAGTCGTAAGTGCAACTATAGACTGAGACGCCAACACGACGATAAAAGCAACAGCTAACACAACAATTATGGCATTTCTTGATCTTCGTTTCACAGCTGTCACCAGAGGTTGTGCAGTTGTTGCACAGCGGCAAGATACCCAGTAAAAAACCTTACCAGATGTAAAGCAAAACTAGAATGGAAAATGATGTCGCATTTCGAAAGCTAACTTATGCTTGGGCTTTCGTTTCTTCTCGAAACCATATTCCTGACTAGTAGTTTGGATTCTTCCATCTATAGAAGTCTGTACCCCTCCAATAGGACAAGACTCTCGGGGTGACTCTGATAGCAATTCTGTTTCCTATAGGGTATCCAGCTCCAAGGAACTTCATGTATTTGGAGAGGAAGTCTATTGTAATATTCTCATCAATAAGCTCCATCTCCACCATCATTGCACGACCCTTAATCATAACTCCTCGATTGGCAGCCGGTAGAACTGAGTTTCGTTCATCTACTGTCACACACACTTTGGTGTTCTTTCTTATGTTTGATATTTTGTGACTTCCTCGAGTAGTGACCATGTAGATCTGTTTAGATGTATCATCCCAGATGTAGAACATAGCTGTGAGGTGGGGCATGCAACCCTCTTCTGATGTTCCAAGGTAGGAAAAGAACCCTGACTTAAGAATGCGCAGAGCTTCTTCTGGTATCTCTTTCGCGATTTTGATGGGAGCATTGTGAGTTTCTGCTAGGAACATCATTCACACCCTCAGAATTTGTGGTTTTGCCTCTCTCCAGTAGGTTATCTTTTCAGGCTCAACTCTCACCATGACTCTTGAAACGAATGGCTTATTCTGCCAGGCTAGCGGGAGGTCGCTTACTTGGGTGTCATAGTACTTCATGTATCGGGGGTATTTTCTGCTGAAAAGAGACCTTACTCTCAGCATCCATAAGCCATAGAGGTATAGCCTGAAGAGTCCCAATGGAGTAATCTCTCCTAGAATCATCGCCTTTCCACGCAGCATGACAGCTCGGTTATTCATCACATTCTTGCTATCTCTCAAATCAACTAAGACTGCAATATTGGGATTTTTCTTGATTTTTCGATACTTGGCTGAAGCAAGAGAGATGCCAAAATAGAGATACTTGCCATCATAGACAAAGATGACTGGAGTGACATGGGGCTGATCTTTCTCACATAGTGCCACATACATAAACCGTTCATTGTAGAGGATGCTCTCTACATCGGGAGGGAACCATGGGACACGTTCCATGGCGAGGAGACTTGAGCCTGAAAGAAATAGGACTGCGGCAAAAAAAGCACCCAGTCCGTATAGAAGCAGAGGTGAGATACTTGCCAAAGGAAGCAAAAGAACGGCTGATGCAGCCCAGTATAGATTGACGGAATCAAGATACTTCAGTGTACGTACTTCTGAATATGCAGTATACTCTAGTCCTCTTCTTCTTCTAGCAGCTCGACTGAGTGAAATGGATCTTCTTGCTGCGAATAGTGTTGTGACGACAGAGAGCCCCATCCTGTAGGAAACATCCCAGACAAGGACTGCTACAAGAGCCATCAGAATAGGGTTACCGAATCCAGTGCCTAGATACTCTTGAAGAAGGGTTGGATTATAAAAAATGAATGTCAGTATTCCAACGAATAGCGCAATTCCTGCGGCAAGTTCATATTTGCGGTCCAGAAGGAGTCTGTCCTTGTAATCTCGAAGTACTCGCTTCTCTTCCTCATTAGTGGGATTTCTCAATCGTCTCAACCAAGGAATAACGTAGAGACATCCAGCCGACCAGACTACTGTGTATAGGATTACCAGCGTGCCATAGATAACAGATGTCAATGGCATTTCAAAATAAAGGAATCCTGCAATTCCAATAGCTTCTACAAGCAGAAGCTGGGCTAGGACATCATAAACAGGAGGGAGCCATCTAAACGGAGGAACCCTATCAACTATCTCCTCATAGATCCATTTTCTGCCCCGGTATTGAGCGCTATCAGTCTTCCTCGGCATTCGTTAACAGCTCTATCGCCATCTTATTTGCGTATCGAAACCATCACATGGTCTGTGATTTGAGATTGTAGCTTATTCATCTGGTGACAATGCTGGATTATCCATAGATTTCATCCAGACCGTCCCATTCTAAGCCCAGAGCTTGAGCCATGAGTACTGCTAAATCCTTGACAGTCTTGCTTGATCCAGCTTGTGGTAGTTGATCCTGCATAAAGTCGACACATGAGGGGCATGATGCTGCAACAACTGAAGCACTCGTCTGCTCAATGTCATCAACCTTCAGCTTGCTAATCCGATTAGCGAAATCGGCATCAATTGCCCTTAGCACACCACCTGAACCGCAACAGTAGCAATTGCTCCTATTATGTGGAAGCTCCTCAAAGGTGACGCCTGGCAGATACTCGAGTACCTTTCTTGGTTGCTCATAGAATCCGGCGTTCCTTCCAGCGTCACACCCATCATGAAAAGTGACTGTGATGTCCAATGGATTTGTGAACTCGAGTTTGCTCTCATCTATAAGCTGCTCAAAATACTCAGGTCCGTAGATGATCTCGAAAGGTGGATCTATACCTAGAAACTCATGATATTCGTGAGCCCACATCTTGTAGCAACCAGGGCAATTGGTGATAACTCGCTCAACTCCAAGCTCCTTGTACTTCTGGATATTGTGTTCTGCAAACTGACGAGCAGTCTCAAAGTCCCCGGTCATAATCATAGGGGCACCACAACAGACTTCATCTTCGCCAAGGAATGTATACGACTCTCCTGCCTTGTCCATAATCAATGTAGTTGCAATAGTCGCCTGAATCGATATGCCTCTGAAGGATGAAGCACATCCAAAGAAGAAGGCAGTCTTTGCTTCTTGTCCCATTGTATCCAGAAGTGTGTCCTCATCTGGATGCCAGTATGACCATCCCTCTACCCTGTCCATTTGCGACTGTCCCTGAATGTTCTTACTGTCAAGTAGCGTCTGTTTTGCCATCTCAAGCTGCTCAGGCCAGAGTCCCATCTTCTGAAAATCGGATCTCATTAGCTGATAAACTTGGACAAAAGGGATGTCGACTTGACAGATTTCCGCACATCCACCGCAAAGAGTGCATCCGAATACTGCATCGCGGAGACCTTCTAGTCCTTCTGAAGCCCTCAGACTTCCTTGAGCAAGTGACCGTGCGATAATCATCTTGCCCTTCCCCGAATAACTATCACGACGCTTGACCTTGTATGTTGGGCATGCGCCATTTCCTACCTGACAGAAGCTGCACTGGGCACACATATACGGCATGTCTTGAAGGTTGAATTTCTTTAAGGATGGGAATTCCATGATGTCTTTCACAACCATAATGATTGGCTGATCAGCCTGTGTGGGCGTACGAATTATGCCGTGCAACAGCTCCTAATATCTGTGCTCGTTGTACTTCGGCATTTGCTGATGATTTTGATTTTTAGGTTAAAGATATTGTGACATGTACTATTCCAGATGACTCAGTAGGTTTTTATGGAGCATGATTCCACGACCGTGTCCTGAGAGCAGATTCGTCTCTTGGAGAGAGTCCCCATGACACTAAAGCCAAAGCTGGTGACTGAACTCGCTGAGGTCTATGAAGACCGTGTAATAACCGAGAAGCACGAGCTCGTCATTCATGGCATGGATGTTGGTTCTTTGCCCAAACAAGTGGGCTGGTTGATGAACGTCAAGCCTGATGCGATTGTGCAACCTCAAACTCCGGAAGAGATCAAGTACCTATACGAGTTTGCTAACAAGTATAAAGTGCCCCTAGTCCCTAGAGGTGCGGGAACTTCGGGATACGGCGGAGCAATACCCCGAAAGGGCGGGATAATCGTTGATATGCGTCTGATGGATCAGATTGTTGAAATTGACGAAGAGAACATGACAGTCACTGTGGAACCCGGGCTCTCTTGGGCGAACCTGCAATTCGAGTTAAACCGCAAGAACCTCGACCTACGTTGCTACCCCTCATCTGGACTTTCAGCGACCATCGGTGGATGGGTCGCCCAGGGTGGCGATGGTATTGGCTCTCTCAAGTACGGAAACATAAACAAGAATGTTGTCGGGTTCGAGGTTGTTCTGCCGACTGGAAAGCT
>JBHLQK010000183.1:0-6250 GCA_048884925.1 Candidatus Thorarchaeota archaeon | reverse complement strand
GGGCGACACTTGAGGATGTTGAGGATGTAATAGGTTTCAGGAAAGGTAAGAACGAAACGGTTCAGGGAGAGGTTATGATCGAATCGAACAGGAAACCTCTAGCGGCATTCTTGATGGTTGCTGGGATTTTGCTCATTCTTCTCAATGTGTGGGCACTCTTTGAGGACTTTCTGGCATGGCTTATTGCTATTCCAGTCGCCGCGATGGCGGGAATATTGCTGCTAGTCCTTGGTCTGTATGTGTGGTACTTCTTCAGGAAGACATTCCGCATCATCGTCACTTCCCTCCGAATAGTTGAGGAATTCTTTGCTAAGAGATTCAAGCAAGGCTTCGTACGTGACTATCACTACAGATTCTTTGAATCAATAGAGGTCAATGGCAATACTGAGGCTGAAGAGGCAAGGATGATTGTGCACATGAGTTCGGGAGAAGATCTGGTCTATGACCTGCCCAAGGACTTGATAGCAGCCGTAGTGGACTACTCTCGAATGTTTGTGGGTGTCCAATGAAACGACTTGAGGAGGGCGAGTAACGCTTGAGGTCATCCAATGTTGAGTTTCCATTGTTCCTGGGAAAGGATGAAACTCCGAAGGAACGCATATTCGAAACCTCTGAACTACCAAGCAACGCGACTCTCAGGAAGCTCTTCGGATTTCTAGGCATTGTCCTAACAACTGCCGGCATCATGCTGACTTCAATCACTTTTGCGCTATTTCAATTAGACATCGTTCTGCTATTGGTAGGCCTATCTTTGCTTGCCCTTGGAATCGTTTCCACATGGTGTGCTGTGAAGCTGGAGAAATGTCCAGCACACGGAGCGATTTATGCCCTAACTTTGACGAACAAACGCCTCATTCTTAGCACACGTCCTGAGGCTGCATCTGCTAGTACAAAACGGGGACCGCAATTGAAGACCTACAGGTCTAGAGCAATAATTGCATTTCAAGCACTCACTATTGGTCTTCCAATTCTCCTGATTATCTATGCGTATTTCTTGGGTTTCACACCTTCAGAATATCTATCATTTACTTTGCCCTTACTCTCAGATCCAATTGCTCTTAGCAGTCATCTGATATCTGCTGGGTTGCTCTTTGTGCCATTGATTGTCTTTGTTCTTGGTAAATTTGGCGGTCGCTCATTCAAGAAGAGCCTCATTGCCGCCCTCGCAACAATGGTCGTTTACTTCTTCTACTTCTATACTCTTTGGTCAATATTGAACGAACTAGGTTTACTCTATTGGATCCTTTTACAGCTTAATCTGCTTCCCTCATTTCTTTTATTATCACTTGATAGTGCGGTTCTTGTCCTCACTCCGCTATTCCTCGTTGGCTTGTCAGTCTATGGTTTTCCTATTCCATATTCGATTATTGCTGGTCTCCTTGGTACAATTGGTCTGATGATCGCTAGGAGGGGTGCGGGAAGAGGCGGACCATCTAGGAGCTTTCAGATACCAAAGGGCACTTTCCGAAGACTGCCTATGGGAATCTCACACTTCTGGCAGCGTGCGAGTGAGGAAGTCAGCAGGGGCGGCAATTTCAGAGAGCAGGACTTGGCACTAAATGCAATTCGCAACATCGAGACAAGAGCTGCGCCAAGGGAGGTTCCAAAAGGCAGATTTCCAATACTTGGACTGTCTGCTATGATTGCGTCTATCGCTATTGGATCCGGTGGCTACTTGGACCTGAATCTGTTGATTCTTGTGGCTTCTGGGATTGCACTCATTGTTTCGTCATTTCTGACAAAGCGTGAGTTCTCCATAATTAGAGAAACCGCACTCGAAGAGAAGGCTGGATACTACTTGAATAGAGGGATTGCTATTCTGATCCTACTGTTTATTGTTTACAGCATGTTTTCCTATGCGGCACTGGGCTTTCCCATAGTTGGGACGCTAATCCTTCTACTGACGTATAGAGGAGTCATGGGAACAACCACAAAGTCGTATTTCTACGCGGTCAAGTTCGTCGCTCAATGTGGCGAAGAGGTCAATCCTCCTGAGATCGTGTCAGATCACCAATTGAACCTCCGTGAGATTATCTCTGGACTTGGATGCAAAGGGCTAGTCGATGCGACCTCAGGGTCTTCGGTCTTCCATGAGCTCAGGACTCCCACCTATATAGCACGGGAACGATCACCACTGGGCACTCAGAATCATGAACAGAGATGCCTTGACTATCTGCATGCCTTTGCTGATAGAGCATCATCACTCGTTGCGGCCACTGCAGTATCATTTCCATTCCTAGCAATCGGACTGTCCACAGCTTTCTCAGCCCTGTTCTCCATTATCACAACCCTCCTCCTTGTACTGACTGTCCTCTCAATTGTAGCAACCGCAATCATATACTCAGGGTATCTTCTAATAGGGCCTGGAGGACGCGATTGGGTTGTGCTGACCAGGCAAAAGGAGATTGAGGGAACCTTCCCGTCAGCCATGCGGGGCCTTCAAGCGTTTGTTCTTCTTGCTGGCGTAGTTGCCATGTGGACCTCCATGTCTTGGCTTGGATACTGGGCTCTTGCGCTCTTGATCGCCCAAGGAATCGGATGGTACTTCATCAAAGGGGCCCTCAGGAGAATCTACCTGTTTGGCAGAGGAAAAGGAGTCTATGAGGGTGACTTCTGGATTGAACCCAGGGGAGTCACTTGGACCATCCGCACTCCAATCTACAGTTATACTGCCGTTCAGAAGAAAGACAAGGTCGAAATCATAAAGAGGTTCGAAGGATATGACTCTCGTGGACGCTATTATGCTCTGAAGAATGCTCACTCTATTGTGTCTGTGACAAATGCATCTTCAAGAGTTCTGGTGAAAGTGATTGGAGTGGCGTTTCTCACGGGAGTGACTCTGTATGCTTTCTTCACATTCTCATCAGCCTTTCCTTGGCTAACGCCATGGCTCTTCTTCATCGCTGTGTTTCTAGTAGGACTGGTTGGGAGCTATGGTGTTTCAAATGTCATATCAGCTGTGGTTCCATCGTATGGGTTCTTCATGGATGGAAAGGGTGCCTTTGATCAGTTTCTATCAATCGATACAGTCTATCCAGGAGTCAAGCAGTGCTTCAAAACAATACTCTCATCGGCCATGAAAGGGCGGTCGTTTCCGAGAAGTGAACTGTCCATTGAGCAACCGGCAATCAGGGAGTCAAAAGACGCCGAAGAGCTCCAAACTCCTGCAATACAGCCATCAAAACCGAAACCCATGAAACAACGCAGAATGACCTCGGGCCATATGTTGATTGATGCCGGTTCGGACGAGGAATTATATGATGAAATTCCCTGCGAAATCTGTGGGGGAGAGGGGGCTACGTATAATGTGTACTATGAGCAGCACCTCTGCAGGAATTGCGAGGCACGAATGGTTGGCATCCCAAAAGACTTACTGCACCCTGACACCTGAACTAAGATTATCCAGTTGCTTCAGAATACGCCCTCGCAGCGTCTTCACACTTGGTTGATCCGAAATATCCAATGCTGCTTCAAGAGTTTCTCGAGCAGCCTCTGTCTGTTTGAGCTTCAGTCGGAATTCTGCCTTTAACAACGCATGCTGTATCAAGATTCCAGTGAGTTGTTTATCGCTCGCTTCTTTCTCAAGTTCTCTCATCCAGGGCCCTGAGTCTCTAGGGTCCAAATCGTCAGTATCAATTTCATACAGCTCAATCTCCGCTTTTGTGAGATCAATGAGACATCTGTTGACGTAGGTCTGAATGCTCAGGCGTCTACCGATCTCAACAGCCTTCTCAATCATTTGCATTCCGTTGGCTGTTTCCCCTACTGCCATCTCATACAGCCCGGAAACATGGTAGTGTCCAGCCAGCCACGGTTCCCATCCAGTCTTGATGGCGATGTCCTGTAGTCTATGAATATGGTCAAGGGCTTCATCTGTCCTGTCCATGAGAAGCAGAGCTCTTGCCATGGCAAATTCTGGACAGCCGTGTCTAGACTGCTTTTGGGGTCCATCAGAATCTTCCTCCGCGCTGTACATCAAAGCCCAATTCAGTGCTTCTTTCCCATCTTCAAGATCCGAATGGATGTCTGAAACATCAATTGGAATATGATGGTCTGCACCACGTGGTGACTGGATTCGTTCCCATGCATTGAATAGGCATTTCAGCGCAAGGTCATACTCGCCAAGCTTGTGTGATATATGGGACATGAAACCCAGTGTTGACCGCAGTTGTCCAGACAGTCCCAATTCTTCGGAGATACTATACGCCTCATCAATGAACTGCATTGCCTTATGGAAATCCGTGAGAGCAGTCTTACTTGCGAGAGTACGAAGCACACTTGCGACGAGGTACATGTCGTTCTGCTGCCTCGCTCTCTTCAAGACTTCGAGATAGATTTCTATGGCGCCCTTCTTATCACCCTCATGGTCCTTGATCCGTGCTTCTACTCTTAGAATCTCTGGACGGAAGCATTCTAGCTTTGGTCCTTTCTCAAGTAGTTTCTTGGCAGCATCGAGAGCCCTTGAACCTTCTGGCATTGCTATAAACAGAGCTATCTTCCTAAGAAGAGTGAGACAGAGAATCCAGTCTTCCGGTTGGCTTCTTATTGCCTTATCCAACGCATCGGTCAAACTTTCCTGCCCTGTCTTTGTGGCAGCTGAAATCAGACCAGAGAAGGTCCAGGGTACTATCACTGGGAAGTCCCCGTATTTCTCAGCAATTCTCTCTTTGATACCATCTCCCTCTCCATGCCACGCCCAAATTGCTCCCATAAATGCCAAGTGTAAAGGAACGTCCTCAGAACAGACTCTCTCTCCCAGACGAATCAGGAAGTCGTTGAAGTTCTCGGACTCCTCCCTCAGGGCTTCAAGTGCATCCCGAGTTTCACTATCTAGAAACGGATAGTACTTCGTTATCGTTCCAAGAGGCTTCATTCCCGAAAGGACTCCTGACCGGTCCAGAATGCTAATTATTCCAGCTACTTTGTGAAGAATATAGTGGTTCCACAGAGATGAGCCATGTGCCTTCTCGAATGAAGTCCAAGACGACCTGTGCCAGCTCCCCAAATTGCTATGAACTCAACTCTCTTAATGGACACCTAACTAATCCAAGGCGGTGGTATTCATCGTGGAGGCGGAATCCCTCACTCCAAAGACCTGGGGTACATACTGGGACTATTTCGGACAGCGACTTGTCGACCTAGTTCAGCCAGGGGTCGGGATGACTGTTCTTGATATTGGCACGGGCGGTGGCGCATCTCTGTATCCTGCGGCGAAGAGGGTTGGTCCTGAAGGCCATGTCACCGGCATTGAAACATGTGAAGGATGCTTCAAACGTACTTCGGGTGAGATCAAGAGATGTGGCATCTCAAACGCGGAGGTCCTCTTCATGGACGCCAGAGAGATGGACTTTGATGATGGCTCATTTGATATTGTCACGTGCGGATTCATTGGTTGGGATGACTACTTCGATTTTGACCAGAACAAGCACATTGCTCCCGACAAGATAATGTCAGAGATATTCCGCGTTCTTAAGAACGGAGGAAGAGCTGCACTCAGTGGGTGGGAAAAATCCGATTCCAACTCTATCTTGAGGGATCTTCTGTACGAATATCTTCCTAAGGACTCACCTCATCGGAATAGCATGGCAGGGTGGGCACATACGGAAACGAGCGAAGGATGGAATTCTATTCTTTCAAAAGCTGGTTTTGTTGATATCAAGACGGCTGTGGAGTATTACGACATGGTTTATTCCTTTGAGGAGGAGTGGTGGGCAGAGTACGTGGGCTTGGACTGGATGGAGGTCATGGAGGACCTTGAGCAGAAGGGCGTCACTACCATTGGCGAATTGAAGAATCAGGCCTTTGCTAGGTTGAAGAAGTACAAGCGAGCTGACGGAATACATCAAGCTCGAGATGCGGTCCTAGCCATTGGGACTAAGCCAGAGTAGGCTGGTCATATCTTCTCGTCGATGAAGTCTAGAACTACTTGTGCTATCTCCTCCCCCTTGTCCTCTTGCAGAAAGTGCCCGGCATTCTTGATGGTGATATGTTCCCTGTTCTGCGCACCAGGAATCAACTTCTGAAACAGACGTTCTCCCCCAGCAGTGATTGGGTCCCTGTCGCTGAAGGCTGTCAGGAACGGCTTCTCCCACTTTATCAGGACTTCATTCCAGACCCTCTGGTTCTCCCTGAGCTGCGATGGCACCAGACTTGGCATGATGCGCGTAGCAGCCTTGTAGCTCTCGTCTGGAAATGGTGCCTCGTATGCCCGGATGACCTCTGGAGGGAGGTTGGTCACGGTGCCGCTCTG
>JBHLQK010000182.1:0-6420 GCA_048884925.1 Candidatus Thorarchaeota archaeon | reverse complement strand
CTAGCTACAATGTTGCTCCGCAATTCTTGCATTCTGCGCTTATCCCTATGTGGTCATATTTGCAGTAGGGACACTCAGTGATTTGCCCAATCCTCTCAAAAGCGCCTGTTGAAGAGCCATCAAGCCCCTTCAGTTCAAACACCTCATCAGATACAGGGTCATAGACTCTGATGGTGTAGATTGGTCGATTGTTCACTTGATGTGTGACCTTGGCTTCGAGAAACTGACTCAGTGGCCTACCTGCGAAATGCTCTAGCGGCATCTCCTTCTTTAGAATCCCTCCTCGAGCCTCAACGATTCTCTCCGTGGTCAGATAGTACCTAGTTCTCCTCTCACGGACGAAAGCTGTAGAAATCACAATGAGAAGAATAAGCAATAGGAAAAAGACCGGTCCAACCATACTCATTCCGTATAGGTTGTAAGCCCCAACCATAACTACTGGTGAAAGCATGAAGAAGAGGAAGCCGGACACAATGACTTTGCCGCTGGTGCCTTCTCTCCTCGTCCAGATGATACTTTCACCAGCGTCCAGTCCTTGTCCTGGAGGATCAAATCGCATAGCCTCACCTTATGGAATACGTGGGCATCTTTCAATTTGAGGGTTCGTCGTGTGAGCATGGTGGCTAGATTTCCAGCGCAACTGAGCTAAGACGAAGAAATATCATATGAAACTTCGACTGCTATTTGGACATGGTGTCCATATGAACGAAAGCCCAACCTCATCTGATACGGGACGCTTTGACCCTCCAGAAGTGGGCATGCTGCCCGGAGAAAGCATTGTTTGGAGTCGAAAGGCAGGAACTGGATTCTGGATTATTTTCTTCGGTTTCATCGTTGTAATGGGTGGTCCAGTGGTTTCCTTTGTGTCAGTCGATTCCTTTGGATTATCTGTTGGTATCATATTTGGTATCCTGACCCTCTTTGGATTCATTATACTATTTGGCACACTGATTAATGTGAGAAGAACCAGATACTACCTAACCACTGATAGGATAGTCGAGGTGAGAGGCGGAAAAATCAAGAGAGCTGTTCCACTGGACCACTTCGCAGGGAAGCCTTTGGGTCAGTTCATTGAATCAAGAGTTACCCACACGAGTAACAACCAATCTGTCTATGCGATTCGAATCTATGACCCTGTTTCTGATGAGATCATAGAGCTCAAAGGTCTTGATCCTAATTCGGCGCGAACGTTCGACAGGATTGGTCAGACAGTTGAATGTCCGTACTGCGGTTATGATAACTCGGCGATGCGTTCTCAATGCAAGAATTGCGACGCGGTTATGTGATTCGCTCGATGTGTGAAATCCAACCAGACCTGTATCACCAGGTCTTGGATCTTCTCGTGTGAAGAATTCTCAAGGTCAGGGTTCCAAGAGCCTTTTTCCAAACTCTCCCATGTGTGTGAAGTCTTCAATCTCTCTTCGCGGCGGTGGTGTAGGATTCTCCTCAGATTTTCCAATCATGATGAGGGCCATCGGTCTCACATTCGGAGGAAGTCTGAAGAGACCTGCAATGACTTCTTCGTCGAAGTCTCCGACCCACCCCGATCCGAGCCCGAGTGCGGTTGCAGTGAGAAGTACGTTCTGGATTGCCGCTGCTATGTCCTGAATCGCGTAAAGGAAGGTCCCTCTATCTCCATATCTCTCGCTTGAACGGTTCAGGTCTGCACAGAAAACAAGAATGAGGGGTGCTGAGCGCATGTACTCCTTCTTCCTTAGAGCATCAACCAAGGTGTCCCTATCTTCGTTAGAGTTGATGACGATTATCTCCCATGGCTGAAGGTTTCCTGCAGATGGAGCCCATCTTGCAGCTTCAAGCAGAGTTCTAATATCTTCAGTAGAGACCGGTTCTGGATCGAAGTAGTGAATGTGTCTGCGTTTCTTTACAAGATCTAGAATTTCCATCATGGAACCTCCAAAATAGATGTATATACTGACCTTTATCGAATTTCCGACTTGAGAGGAGCATTCTATAAAGAAGAATCACCAATTGTTGACAAATGGGATTCTGGCATCTGTTGTGAGGTTCAGACCCAATTCCTTCAGAGCCTTCTCGCATCCACGGCCAATAAGATGAGTACTATGCATCTCACATCCGTGGAGTTCCGTCAATACATTGACACATTCTGCAGCGTTTGGATTGAAGACAGCACTTACGGCAAGAGCATCCAGTACTTCCTTGATATCCAGACTAGTATCCGCTATTCCCATCTGTTCCTTGAGTCTTATTATACTCTCAATGATGATTGGCGAAAGAACATCAATCTCATCTGGAATACCAGCTATATACTTGACAGCATTGAGGAGTGCGGCAGATTCAGAATTAAGAATCCTTGAGCGTTTACCAGTGAGAATGATGGGAGTATTATCCTTGGGTTGTATCTCGATTGCGGCTCCAGTATGCATCTCCTTTGGCATAATCTTTGGTTTCTGCGAGCTTTCTTCTAGAGCTCTGTTTGCATGAATTGCCACTATGCGATGTTCTGGTTTTGCATTTACGAGTTGCATTATTCTGTCCATACGGTCAAGTGTATCGTGTGTGACAAGACCCTCAACGAAGTCTCTATGATATTGGTAATATCTTCGGACAATCTCATCAATACTTGCCCGTCGTACAATACCGTCGTCAACTATTCCCTCCATAGCCATATTGACGCCCATATCTGTAGGGCTCTTTATGTCTGCTAAGGGGTCGCCAGCAGGAGCGATCTTCTCAATGAACTTCTTGATAATGGAGAAGTTTTCCACATCTCTGTTGTAATTGGTTGCTTCAATGCCATAGGCCTCTTTATGGAATGGATCGACACAATTGTAATCACCAATATCCGCCGTTGCAGCTTCATATGCAATGTTTACAGGATGGTCCACAGGCAGATTCCATATTGGAAAGGTTTCAAACTTCGCGAAAGTACTCATTATACCCTCTCTTCTATCATGGTAGATCTGACTCATGGCGAAGCTCATTTTTCCACTGCCAGGTCCTGGCGCCGTGATGATGACAATCTTCTTCTCAGTGTCCACATAGTCGAATTTTCCATACCCCAAATCACTGACTACCTTGTCTAGATCTGTCAGATAGTCAGTAATCTCATGAGTAGTGAATACTCTGATGCCTCTGTTCTCAAGGCGTTGTTTGAACTTGTCAGATGTGTGTTCTCCACTATACCTACTGATCACCACAGCAGTTGCATCAAGCTCCAGTTGTTTCAGGTCGCTGATGTCCTTGAGCATCTGATCCTCATATGTCAGGCCAAAATCACGTCTTATCTTCCGTCGCTCGATATCCTTTGCACTGATGCAGTGAATGATCTCGATATTGTCACCCAGCTTCTTGAGCATCTGGACCTTTGTATCGAGCTCAAATCCAGGGAGGACTCTCGAGGCATGATGGTCGTATCTGAGTTTCCCTCCAAACTCGAGATAGAGCTTGTCAAAATGGTTCACTCGTTCCATGATCCGTTTGATCTGAGCAGAGAGATATTGTGAGGTATCAAAGCCCTTCTTTCTAATCATGAGTATCACTCGGGGAGTTGTCAAATGACTGAAACAACTACAACAGCCGAGGTTGGTCTCACTCCTTCTAATAAACCTTCAAACGATAAGAGCAGATGACGGCCTGCCTATCTTCTTCTCCAAACTAGTAGAATCACTATGACTGCTGCAGGTGCTGCAATGCCTATTGCTAGCCATTCAAGTGGCGGACCCGGGATTGTTGGAAGTGGGGTGGTTGGAACATCACTCATGACTGTCCAGCTGTTACTCTCAAAGGAATATGCCCAGGTGTCAGAATACGTGTTGAACTCAAAATCCGCTCCTCCAAACAAAACGGTGATATTATTGCTTGAATCGAATGCTAGACCAGTGTTGACTCTTGGATCCGGCGGGCTGTCTGGATAGCGTTTCTGCCATGAATTAAGACTCCCATCAAATATCCACGTCCCGCTGACTGGATTATCACCTACTTGTCCACCAAACAGTATCGCCTTCTTATTCAAAATATCGTAGGTCAAAGAAGGCCATTTCAAGCGGTCTGGATTTCCATTAGTTGCAAGCTCTGTCCATGTATTAGAGGACGAATTATACGCCCATGTGTCATCTTGGTGCCCTTGGTATGCTGTGTTGCCACAAGTCATGATAATCTGCTGGATGCTCTCATCGTAGACCATAACATGTCCATATCGTGCTAGAGGTGTTGTAGAAGGGGCGAGGTCGCTCCATTCACGTGTTTCGACGTTGAATTTCCATGTGTCATCAGTTTCGACCCCGTCACTGTTGAATCCCCCGAATAGAATGACTGCATTCATTTTAGGGTCGTAGGCCATTCCAAGTGAGTGGTGTTCTCCTGGGTCAGTAATTGTGGCAATCTGTGACCATGTCTGTGACTCGCAGTCGAACGACCATGTCCCACTACCCTGTTGCCCTCCGAACAGGATAATCTCATTGGTGATGTTGCTGTAGACCATCACATGATTCGACCTTGCAGATGGTGAGGGGTTCAAGATGAGTTGGGTCCATCTGTTTGTGTTGTATGAGTAGACCCAGGTGTCGCTGAGGTAACGGAACCCGCCTACGTAGGTTGCACCACCGAACATGACAACCTGTTCATTATGCGGGTCATATACCATCGCATGAGCTCCCCTTGGTCCTGGGCTGTTGGTGTCTTGTGCAGGTACGATATGAGATGGCGACCAAGAAAGACTTAGACTTGTCAGAAGAGATAGAGTGATTATTGCGATCAGAATGTGAAACTTCACCGGTCTTCCCTCAGAGTGCATGGATTTGAAGAACACTTGCTAGCCCTGCAGTCGAATCTCCTCGCTATTTAATCACTAATTTTAACGCAAGATTAGTTGGACTTCCCGAATTCCGTTTCCGAATAATGATAGTGGCAATAACAATTGTGACTATAATTATAGCGGATCCAGAAAGGACCAGCACAAAGCCAGGAGGAAGGGTTGCCTCGCCCTCAATTGCAGGAATGATCCAATCTCTTATGAGTGAGTCTGCTGGATAGAACTTGCCATCCGGAACATTTCCATTGAAGACTACCACCAAGTCGTGTTCTGGTGATACATACACTGCTTGCTCGTAGTGTCCGTGAGCTGAGTATATTCCTTGACTTGGCCAATACCACCACTGATATCCCATAATCTCATAGCTGCCTCCCCAGCCGGTGGTGATTCTAGGGACAGTGGCTTGAGTGACCCAATCCTCAGACACAACCTGCTCTCCATCCCAAGTCCCGTTATTCAGCATCAGATACCCGAACTTGGCAAAGTCACGCGCCGTGAGATAGAGTCCCCCATCAGTATGATACCAACCTCCGGCTGCTCCTCCCCCAATTTGAGACCAAAAGACATTGTCAATGCCAAGAGGTTCAAAGAGATATTGATGCGCATAATCGTAGATGGACATGCCCGATTGTATCTCGATGATTCCCCCAAGGATTATCAGAGTTCCTGAGTTCATCCACCAACTCTGTCCTGGGTCATTCCACATGGGACGGTCTAGGCAATACTGGAGCGCGTCATCGCTCACCCACATCTGTCCAAGGTCATTTCGTGGGTCATCATAGGGATAGTCGTCCTCGTGAAACTCCATTCCATCTGTCCATGTGAGAAGATTTTCAATTGTGATGTCCATCTTTCGATCGTCAACATTCTGAATTGTCCAATTGGAGAAGAAATCCATCATCCTCGAATTCACACTCTCGATGAGGCCTTGGTCAATGGCTATTCCCACGAGCGTAGATGTGATGCATTTTGTGCATGATTGAATCATATGGATGTCGTCTGCGTCCCAACCCTCTCCATAGTACTCGTACACAAGATAGCCATCTCTGACTACAACCACGGAATCAATGGCGTATTCCATCCGATCTATGGTCCGTTCGATTTCTTCCAGTCTTCCCGAATCAATCCCGTGATTCTCAGGGCTATCTGCTATCCACTCTTCTGTCGGCCAATAATCTCGTGTGATAGATGCAATACTGTGGTTCACCAATTCAGGCATATTGAGCTTAGCCGGACTTGAGTAGAGTGGCATTGTTCCGAGCAAGAAGATGACAAGGAGCGAACAGAGTAACGTTCTTGGCGTGCTTATCTGAACCATTTTCGAATACCTGTATGGCGATTCATCTTACAGAATAAAAGCCGTCGTTTTAGAGCAATGCTAGATTCAGTCATAGTGCGGGTCTTATGTGAAAAGAACTACAATGTTACATCCTCCACTCCAGACAGCTGCAAATTGGAGGACCTATCATCCTCTCTATGATTGCATCACACTAGATGCAGACCTTTGCATTTCTTCTGTTCCATCTACCGTGTCGCTGCGTAGTACGAGTACAGGAAGAGCACAAAGAAGAGTGCGAATAGGAGGGCGTAGAGCCATCCAAGGAGCACAGGAATGGTCGTATGTACTA
>JBHLQK010000181.1:0-6501 GCA_048884925.1 Candidatus Thorarchaeota archaeon | reverse complement strand
CTCTAGATATGGAACGAGCTGAAAAGGGGCCACGGGGTCTAATGCATGGCATTCCAGTCGTCCTTAAGGACAATATTGATACTGCAGACAAGATGATGACAACTGCGGGGTCTCTTGCACTTCAGGGATCGAACCCAGCAGAGGATGCTTTTGTTGTTGAAAGGCTTCGGAGTGCCGGGGCTGTGATTCTGGCAAAAGCTAACCTCAGTGAGTGGGCGAACTTCAGGTCCGAACATTCATCCAGTGGATGGAGCAGTAGGGGAGGACAGACACTCAATCCTTATGCATTGGATAGAAATCCTTGCGGGTCCAGTTCAGGATCTGCGGTGGCTGTAGCTGCTGACCTATGCTCTGTGGCCATTGGCACTGAGACCGATGGCTCTGTCATCTGCCCTTCTCATGTAAACGGCATAGTTGGAATAAAACCAACAATCGGACTAGTTAGTCGCTCCGGAATTGTCCCAATCAGCCACACGCAGGACACAGCTGGACCTATGGGAAGATGTGTTGCCGATGCAGCCATTCTCCTCGGAGCAATGACTGGCGTAGACCCAAGAGATCCCGTCACTAAAGAGAGTGAAGGAAAGGCTCATTCAGACTATACTCAGTTCCTGAATCCCAAAGGACTGAAGGGCGCACGGATTGGGGTGGTTAGGAATCTCTTCGGTTTTGATGAGAGAGTCGATGAGATAATGGAAGATAGCATCGAAGTCATGAGGAAAAATGGGGCCGAAATAGTCGACCCAACTGAGATCGCCACCACAAAGGAACTGTGGGAGCCCGAGTATGAAGTCCTCCTCTATGAGTTCAAGTCGAACCTAGATGCATACCTAGCCGGTCTTGGTCCGGATGCTCCTGTGAAGTCACTGGAAGATGTAATCAAGTTCAATGAAAAAAACAGGCAGAAGACTATGCCTTTCTTTGGGCAAGACATCATGCTAAAGGCACAGGAGAAGGGATCCCTCGAAAGCAAAGAGTATGTTGAAGCTTTGGAGAAGTGCAAGAAGCTTGCGAAGACTGAAGGTCTAGATCCTGTGTTAAAGGATAAGAAGTTGGATGCTGTTCTTGCTCCTTCTGGCGGTCCTGCGTGGCTTACAGACCATGTGACAGGAGACCACTTCTCCGGAGGTTCATCATCCCTCGCGGCGGTTTCTGGATATTCGAGCATTACAGTTCCTGCTGGGTACATCCACGGCCTCCCTGTGGGCATATCTTTCATCTCGGGACCATATCAAGAACCAAGAATCATTGAGATTGCATATGCCTTTGAACAGGCGAGTAAGATTAGGCGACCCCCAGAACTCAAGCAAACAGTGGAAATCTAGCGAATCCTATGAAGCCTTGTCATTTGATTGAGCTAGCATCTCCCTGAGCTTTGCTTCTCCATACCAAGGAGAGTCGAATGTTGAATAGCAAACTAGAGTTTCAAGGGATTTGACGGCGGGAGCATCTTTGATTTGGTTGGTGATTCTGTCTGCATCAAGCTGCCATAGGATACTTCGGTCAATTGAATCCAAGATAGTCACCGGTTTGAAGATATACGATGAATTCTCTATGTTCAAAGCATCTATATACTTCTGCAAATCGGAGAAATGCGGAGTGCTACATTGCACTCCATTCAATCTTTCCGTTTAGAGGAAGACAGTGTCTCCATACCATGGTCCGGAACCGAATGCAACCTGAAGAACGTTGTATCCGATGCCATTGCCACTATCATTGTACCAAGGAGTTTCACTTCTACTATCTTTCGCAGCTGCCCAGATGAAGGCTTCTCTCATAGAGATTTGTTCATCATTATTGAAATCTGCATCAACTGTCACATCGTCTCCATTCCATGGGAAACTAACAAGAGCGCACATGAAGTGATAGACGAACTCATCCCAGTTTCCTTCGTCATCACAGGCATAAGAGCTCTCATCATCTTTGCATGCAGTCATGATGATTCTGTTTTGAGCGCTCAGATGAGTTATGAACTTCCCGGATACACATTGCTCCATAACGATGATCATGCCTTCACAGGTGATGGAATCAAGCCAGTCAGACACCTGTGTATGAGTCAGAGCACCACTGGAATCCATTGGGCCCCACACACTGATTCCACTACCTCCACCATGATTGGTTGTATAGAAGAACAGCGTGTCACGAGCACCCATTTGTGCACTCAACAGGTCAAAGACAGTGTCCATTGAGTCATGAGTTGCCGGATAGTCGACAGGTGTGTATGAGTCCTCACCAACTCCGTCTTTATAGACAACATAGATATTTTCCGAAGGATAGCCATGCATCTGCAGGATGAAGTACATGTAGATGATATCATTCCAGTATCGATAATACGCCTTCTGTTCGTTAATTCCTCCACTGTACAGTACAGCATATTTCTCAGCAACTGGGTCAAATGGGAGGAGCTCCTCAAAAATGACTGCGAACTGCGGATAGGGCTCCAACTGTTCATCAATGTACCGTCCCTGATGTGTGATTTCGAAAGTCACATCGAAGAATGAATCTACAAAGAATTCATGGGGATCATCTGGTTGTAATTGTGTCCCTACCTGTACAACACCTTTTACTGCGATTTGTCTTCCGAGAGTACCAGCCATTGTTCCCGCGACATCACCTGTTAGAATCACATGATTATCTTGGGCTAACGAGTTGTTGAAATACAGTAACGGATTCGAAACAAGCATGTGATTTCCTGCGGCATATACATAGTACCCAAGTAGTGTCACTGTCTTCCCTTCATAAGCGGCGTAGTTGCCAGCTAGATTGGGAATACCCATTGGGGCATCCTCTGCAGGTACCACTCCTTGGTAAAACATGAAATAGTAGAGCGTCGCTGCATTCGTTACAACAAGGATCAGCACGAGTATAGCCCATCCTGTTGGTCGACTTTTCATAGCTTTCTTTGATCGTTTCGACATGTAGCATATCTCCAGTGTGATTCGGCACACGCGAATGTAAAGCTTGGATTGTGTTAACGATAATATAAAGCTGCATCCGATTGATACTAATGTTCACCATCAACTCTCATCTAGAGCCTCTACCTTACGATAAAGGACCGAAAAGAATAGCAAAAGTAGCACAGAAACACCAAGCAATCCCAAATACAATGACGTTATACCTAGAATGAACAGCGGCTCATATACAGTAGGGATGAGAGCCATGCCAAGGAAGAATGCAAAGGTCAAAACCCCAGCAAGCACTCCGCGTCGCTCAGGCGATATGATTTGGCTGAAGGTGATCAATAGCGGAAATAGGATTCCTCCTGCCCAACCCACCAGAATAAGAGCCAAACCAACCCAGGGAATTGAGCTAGGCAATGCGATATCGCCAACAAGGATGAAAATCAGCATAGAAACGAATAAGCTCACAATACCCAGAGCGATTGAAAATCCATAGCCTCGAATTCTTACCATGCGGCTCAAGAGCAATCCAGCAGCCGCTCCAAATACGCCAGCTCCAAGGAGAAGCAAACCTGTGAGAGTTTCTTCGATTGCCCCTGTCAATCCGCGTGAAGTCCATACTAGCGTGCCAAGATAGGCATTTGAAACAAGAAATGCAGTAGCCATCATTAGAAGAACAATAGGCTTCCTCAATTCAAGGCCGAGGTTGCTGATTAGCACACGAACTCCAGTTTCACCGTGGATTTGAGTAGGTGGACGTTTGGTGACTGTAACTGCAATCAATCCAAGAAAGACTATCAATAGAATCAGCCAGTAATAGTATTGCCATCCAAAGACCACCATCTGACCAGCGATGAATGGCCCCAGTCCGACTCCCAACGATGCTAGAGCTGAGGCAATACCCATCTTCTTGGGAATCTCCTCTGGGATCGAACAATCTGACAGGAGAGCTAGGAGCACTGGGTTTGTGAAACCAAATCCAACTCCAGAAATCAGGTGACCTAAAGCAAACAACTCAATGGAAGACGAGAAAGCAATGAGTCCGATGCCCGCGATAAAGGCAACAAGGCCGCCTGCAATGACAGGGACCCGTCCATAGATATCAGAGATTGCTCCGGAAAACAACTGGATGAAAGCGAATGGAAACATGAAAGCTGGAATAGCTACAAGGATGGCTGTTGGATCAAGTGCAAATTGAGCTGCTATCGGACTTAGTAGCGTAAGGACTGCATTTCCAACCAGTGGACCTATTCCAAACAGAATGTACGCTGCTAGTTCAATAATTCCATAACTCTCCGGCCCAGCATCTAGGCTTTCACACAGCTGTTCAACATGCTCACTCATTCTAAGATGACCTATCCTCACACATCATTAACCATAGTTAAATGCTTGGGTAGACCTAAACATAGTCAATCAATGAAAGATAGATAAATTGGCCTTCTCCTAAGCAATAGGCCTAATGAATTCCCCATATCCAGGTTTTCCTATCACATCTCCATCTTCCATCACTATATTTCCTCTGACAATTGTGAAAATTGGAACACCTGTGACTTCATATCCCTCATATGGAGTCCAGCCTGATTTGGTGTGAAGATTCTCGGATGTAATAGTCTTCGTTTTCTTTGGATCCACGATTACAATATCTGCATCAGACCCAACTTGGAGAGCTCCTTTTCTTGGATAGATATCAAAGATTTTCGCTGCATTGCTTGAGCACAAATTGACTAGTTGCTCAACTGTAATCCTGCCTCTATTGACCTCATTAAAAAGCAGCGGAAAGTAGTATTCTATACAACCATACCCGAGAGCCATTTTCTCAGGATCTTTCAGCCCAATCTCAATCTCCTCTGGCTTGTGAGGAGCGTGGTCACTATCAATAAAATCTATGGTTCCATCAAAAAGGCCTTGCCAAGTAGCCGTGACATGCTCTTCATTTGTCCAATATTGGCCCTTAAGAATTCCAGGATCACTTCCTTTTGGTGCAGGTACTAAATGTGAAAATTCGCAATCAGCAACAACATTCTTGCCTGCGGCTTTTGCACTCCTTATGATATCGACGTAATCCTTAGATCCACAGTGCAATGCATATAATCTTACACCGGCTTTCTCCGCTAAGTATATGAGTGTTGGAACTGTTCCAACGCGGACAATCTCACCATAGGACATCTCAATAAATGATTGCCAACTCATATCGCCCTTTTCTTTCAGTAGTCTTTTGCTTTCCTCATACACATCCGTTTCATGTGCGTGAATACTGCAAATCCGATTCGTCTTGCCTACTGCTTTGAAAGCTTCCAAGATAAGAAAATCATCTGAAATTGATGCTTCAGTATCATATGGATAAGCAGCTTTCTTCTGAAAAATCTTGAAGGCTATGGCTCCCAATGCAGCAATCTTTGGAACTTCTTTTGTTATGCCGGGGCTAGCAAAATGATTGAAATCAATCAAGCTCTTCTTTCCAGCATTCTCCTTGTGTGCTTCGAATCTCTCAAGAGTATTTGGAACCGGATCCGTATTTGGTTGATCCATAACCATAGTAATTCCGCCCGCAGCGGCTGCTCTGCTGCCTGATTCATAATCTTCTTTGTGAGTGTAACCAGGATCTCTAAAGTGCACATGAGGATCTATTATTCCAGGTAGCACCAACTTGCCAGTGCAGTCGATGATTCGATCTGCACTGGGCGATTTACTATCACTGACCAGTGATACAATCTTGCTGTCATCGACAGCGAGATTGCATCTCATCACACCACTAGGAGTGAATAGAGTTCCATTTTTTATTATTAGGTCAACGGTCATTTTAAGCCACCTCAAGCTTTCCTCCGCACTACATATTTGTTAGCTCTTCCTTTAGCTTTTCCCAGATTTTCGCTCTAATATCTTGGAACTGGATTGTATTTCTTATGTCATGGCCCGGCCTCGGCCTAGGCAAATCAATAGGAAATGTTTCGGTTATCCGGCCAGGTCTGCACGACATTAATACGACTCGGTCTCCAAGAAAAATAGATTCATCTAAATCATGTGTGATAAAGATAACTGTCTTTTTTTGCCTAGACCAGATCTCTAGAAGCTCCATCTGTAGAGACATTCTCGTTAAGGCATCGAGATACCCAAACGGTTCATCCATCAATAGGATTTTTGGATTGACTGCAAGAGCTCGAGCAATGCCAACCCTCTGCTGCATTCCGCCGGACAGTTCATGCGGATAGTGATTTTCGAATCCACTTAGACCAACCATGTCAATGTATTTTTGCGCAGTGCTTCTACTCTCTTCTTTGGGTACTCCTTTAATCTCAAGGCCTAATACGATGTTATCAAGTGTATTCCTCCAGGGCAGGAGATTGATTGATTGAAAGACGACGGCGCGATCCAATCCTGGACCTTGTACAGGCTTTCCCTCCACTAGAATTTCTCCCTCAGTCGGCTTAATCAGCCCATCAATCAATCGAAGTAGAGTTGTCTTGCCGCAGCCACTAGGCCCTAACATGACAAGAAACTCATCTCTCTCAACCTCCAAATTTGCATTGCAAATTGCCTGGGTTTCTATCATCCCTTCTCCAGAACCTTTTGTGAAGGTGTGGCTTACATTCTTGACTTCAAC
>JBHLQK010000180.1:0-6553 GCA_048884925.1 Candidatus Thorarchaeota archaeon | reverse complement strand
TTGCTCCTGATGTGATGCCATCAAGGTCTCCATGAGTGAGTACAACCGAGTTCACTAAGTGACCCCTCCTGTGAATTTCTTATGGCTTGTAGGTGTCCTCCAATGCCTTATCCCACTCGTCTTTCTCTTCAGGCTTGCCCTTCATCCTCTTACGGGCTCTCTCACGCTCTTTTCGTCTCCTTGCAGCCTCCTTCTTCTTCATATCTAATTCCTTCTTTCTCAGCTTGAGCGCTTCTTTCTCAGCTTCTGTCAGCTCAGGCTTTTCAAGAACTTCTCGCTTTGAGAACCAGCTGACTACCATAGCTACGAAGGGAAATAGAAGTACGACCGGAACGAGGTAGAGCAATACTATCTCTGGCTGAAGTACCTCAACGCTGTCTGCGATACCTCTAGGAGGATTCAGAATAGCGAGAAACGCCGAGGGACTCATCAGCAAGAACGATATAGCTATCACACTCAGAAAACGAAATACTGAACCTAGTATTGTTGATCCTATCACATAGCTAGATGAGGGGGCTGCAGCTTTTGCTGTTAGCTCATCACGAGCACGCGAATCGGATTGGAACAGTTCGTCAACAAAAATCTGGAGCCGTCTAACATCCGAGACCGCATCTAGGTTCTCCAAAGCGTCTTGACTACCAACAACTTTTCGTTCAATCGCTTCACGTAAGAAGGAAAAAGCAGTTGCCCCTGAAGACCTGCTCATTGCGGTTATACTGACCTTTTCACCCCTCTCTATAGCGTCTTGCTTCCGTGTTGCTTGTCTCAATGCCAACAGCTGTTTCTTGAGTGTTTCTTCTCTGTCTTCTACTGGTTTTCCAACAGAATAGCTATAGATCATCTGATAGCTGAGCTCAAGATACGCAAAGGAAGCTAGGACAAGCAGTTGAATATCGCTAAAAAGAAATTCAAAGAAATTCGCAGGGAATACAGCATAGTCAAGTATAGCATGTTCTTCGGCAAAGAATGGGAGGACAATCCCGAAATCACTAAGAGTTGCAAGGATAGTGTTGCGGAGGACTGCGATGACTAGAATCATCTGGAGAGAAACAAAGGCACCACCTACGAATTTATGCTCCATTCGGACCAGAGACTGTAGGAAAAGCGCCACTCCAATGCCAGCACAGAGAAAGTATAGAAACAGGAAGGTATTCTCAAGGAGGGAGTTCAATACCTCGAAGATATCTACCGAGAAACGCGCGAATACTTCGTTTACGTTTGTAATAGGACCAGGGACGCCATAGGGTTGCATGTACCAAGTCCTGAGAGTGATTGTGTTATACAGCCCTACAATGAGCTCGTTGGGTGTAGCGCCTGTTATTGCTGTTGATAGTCCAGTGACTAGGATAAATGAAAGGAAGAAGAACAAGAGTGAAAGGAGACGGAATACTGTGACCACGAAGTCGTAGGGAGCATTCCAATGCCAGACATCATTGGAATTCATGACTCTGTAAATGAGGAAAGCCATTGCAGCAAATGTAGCTGCTGAAGCGAGCCGGAGAATCCAAGTCGTGATTTTCAGAACAATGCCACCCCCCTCTGCTTTGCCTGTTCATATGTCTTGATGATTGTTGGAAGGAAGTCCTCTGGTCCAACATTGATGACACTAATGCCAAACCTTGCCAGTGCACGTGCAATTTTCCTTCTACGTTCCCACAGTTCTTCTGAAACTGCTTCAGCAAGAACTTTCTCTACTGGTCCAAACTGTCCTACAGGTGCTTCAAACCAAGGCCCGAAGGGACTTATGACCATCGCTTTGTGGCCGTTTGCCACAAGCGTCTTCATTGAATTGAGTAGCGGGCCAGGACTCTCTTCCAAATCCGTCAGCCAGATAACGAGTGTGCGTTTCCTTGTTTGCTCGATAACGTGTGCAATTGCAGACTCATAATCACTCCAGCCTTTTGGTTCCGCCATTGCGAGAGATTCCAAGACATCATACATATGGTTAGGGTGAGTGCTTGGTGGCACAAATGAATGTACAACTTCACTAAAGACACAGGTGCCAACCAGGTCTTTTCGCTCCAGGCCCATATGAGTGAGAAGCACTGCAGCACGGATAGCGTATTCTAGTTTGGTGTTCTCCGGATAGCCATTCCCCATGCTTCCACTGGTATCCACCATGCACATAATTTGGACGTTCTTCTCTTGCTCGTACTGTTTGACAACCATATCACCACGCTTGGCACTGGTCTTCCAGTCAATCAGTCTGAAAGCATCTCCTGGCACATATTCTCGAAATCCTGTGAAGTCTGTACCCATCCCCACAATCTTCGTGCGGTGAGAGCCAAACATAAGACCTAGCTGTCTCTGTTTACCTATAGCGTCCAAGCGTCGGACATCCTTCCAAGTGGGATACACAAGAATCTCTGTTTCAGCTTTTAGGGACCGCTTATAGTAGTGCAATCCGAGGCGGTCTCGCATAATGACCTCAGTGGGGCCAACTTTGTACCGGCCACGCATTCTTGCTTGGAGAATATAGGAGAATGTGATGCTGCTTCCTGGCTCTATTCGGCTTGCTATGAAATTCTCGCCTATAGCAAGAATCCACGTTTCGGGATATTGATCATGCACCTCGATAAAGTCAAAGTGCCTTCGAGAGGTGTTTCTGATAGTGACTCTGACACGGAGAAAGTCACCTGAGAACAGCTTGACCTTGTCAACTTGTCTGTCAACCTCGATTCCAGCGATGTTTGCAGTCAGTGCAAAGAAGGGTAGGGAAACTACAAGTCCTATAATTAGATAGACTCCTAGTGTTGTGAGGTAGAAGTTTCCTCCAAGGGCAAATCCACTAGTGAGGAATAGCACCGCTGCAAAGATAACGACAAAGCCTCTCTGCGTGATCACAGTTATTCTTCTCCGCGCTTACATCGCTTCGACAAGACTACCTTGGACAGTCAACTTCTCCAAGTATCTTTGAAACCAATCTTTCTACAGACAAGCCCTCAAGCTCAGCTTCAGGCTTCAAGACCAGTCGGTGGTTCAGACATTGAACTGTCAGCATCCGTACATCTTCAGGAACTACATAGTCCCGACCATCCATAGCTGCACGAGCCTTTGACGCACCCATGAGGACCAGTGATGCACGAGGCGACCCCCCGAGCAGGATCTGAGGATCATTTCTTGTCCGGATGACAATGTCTCGAATGTAATTGATTATGTCCTCCTCGATGTACACGGTCTTGCATGCATTCTGCATTCGCGCAATGGTTGTTGGATCAGCAAGGACCCGAAGATCTGAAGCTTCACCAATGTGCTTCCTTCGAATGACCTCAGCCTCTTCAGTACCGGTTGGATAGTCGAGAATCAGTCTGAACATGAACCTGTCAAGCTGAGCCTCTGGAAGCGGATAGGTGCCTTCCTGTTCCACAGGGTTCTGAGTCGCAATGATCAAGAAGGGTCTAGGAAGCTTCCTTGTCACGCCTTCTATCGAAACCTGTCGTTCCTCCATCACTTCGAGCAAAGCACTCTGAGACTTGGGAGGACACCGATTAATCTCGTCTGCGAGCACAAGGTTTGAGAATACTGGACCTTTTCGATACCAGAACTCTCCTGTTCTCTGATTAAACACATTGCTACCCAACAGGTCAGCGGGGAGTGTGTCAACCGTGAGTTGTATTCTCTTAAACGCACAACCTAGAATGGACGCAAAAGTGCGAGCCATGTAGGTCTTGGCTAAACCAGGCACGCCCTCCAGCACAACATGTCCGTTTGAAAGGAATGCTATGAGCACATCACGGAGTATATCCTCCTTACCGACGATGATCCTTCCACACTCACGGATAATGTCAGAGCTGAGGGAATGGACCTCATCTATGCTCATCGGCTGAAGCACTTCAGCTGGTTCAGCGTCGGTTGCTTCTTCTGTTGTCATTTTATTCTTCTACCTCACATTTCACTTTGTTTCGACTAATTTTGTTTGAATGTCACGAATAATGAAGAAGAGCGACATCATCTCGTTCTCCTTCACTTTTATTCCAGGATTAGAAGCAATCTCCTCAATCCTGGCAATTATATTGTTGAAATTCTGTAGGTTGATGTTCGGGTCCTTATATCTCAAGAGTTCAAAGACCTTCTTTGCATCAAACTCTCGCCATTGATACTTTTTCACCAATGCCCTTCTCAGCTTTCTGTAAAGCATCTTCACAACTCGACCGTAATTTCCTTCTGTACGATAATACGACATTCGTTCACTGAAATACGTCTGTCCTCGCCGCAGGAAAACATCAGATACACTCTTCACTTCAGGCTTCTTGGCGTCGGGCAGGTATTTCCGAATGCCAAGTACTGTGACTAGGGGATAGATTGGAGCGAGAATAGGCATGCTGGACAACCATAGTGCTCTCCCAAGGTAGAGTCCAAAGAAAAACTCAGGAGAGGACCAAGGCACCTCGAGAAGATTCTCACAGAACACTATTGGCCTGTTTTCATCAGTATTGCCACGTGCAAGCCAGTTGATTATGTTCATTCCGAATCGCAAATTGCCTCCAAAATCCTCGACCATATCATTGATGAAAATGCTGGGATCACTCACCGCAACTAGACGTCCTGCATTTGCCTGAAGCGCATCGCCCAAGTCAATGGCACCTGCAACTGGCAGAACTCCGGCCCATTCATCATCGTCAGGCCAAGCTTCATGTGTTTCAATTGATGTGAGATTCTTTTCACACCAGGCTCGTGGCGTTGTCCATGCAATTCCCATATATCCCATGAGGCTAGTAGGAGTTAGAACTGAGGCATAGTTCAAATGGAGAGAACCAACACCCTGTGTCAGAATCGGGCCATAACCAGTGATACTATGAAAGTCAGTCACAATTGGGAGCAATGGATTGGGACCGTACGAGTCTAGGTCATAGAGAACTCCCTGTGGAAAGTTAAGTACTCCTGTTAGATTGACGCCACCACCCTGCATGGCTCCTTGAAGAAGGAGGTTGAGTAGAGCGAATGAGCTGTTTGCTGTACCAAAGTCATCGGCAATTAAGACTCCGCCGCCTGACGTCAGGTGTTGAAATATCACTAATATCGTATCTATGCTGAAGTCAACAACGGGACCTGTAATCACAAGTGTGGCATTCCCTTCGTAGCGTCCAAGTGTGCTCATAGATGACTGGATTGCCTTTACCTTGTATCCAGCACCCTCGATGGCATTACGATATATGCTGAGGCCATTATATTCCTCGTTATAGATGCTGAAATCGTGAACGTACGTTGCCTCTACATTGAATACACTTGTGCCTATTAGGACACCGACTGGTGCCCAGCTTAGAATGAAGAGGATTACTTGCACGTATTCTTTCCAGCCCATCGGTCACACCTAGAACTATTCTGGCATTGCCCTTCCTTCAATCCGTGGATACAGATCGCTAAATGTCTTGATTGCCCGCTCATAACGTTCTCTTGTAATCACATGGTTCGAGAAACGAGCCTCTTCATACGATGTAATGAAGCCCTCTACAGCAACACCATCTAACGGAATCACCTTCAACACACGTTCCAAAAACTCACGCGCCGTTTCAGACTGGGCACGTTCGGAACCAGTCTTCATGCCGCACATCTGCTCGAACGTGCGATATGCCAAGGTTATAGCTGCATTATACTTTCCAGCATCTGCAAGCTTCTTGATGTTCCGGAGTTTGGCCGGGATGTCAACACGTGCCGTCTTCGGCGGTCCTCCGCGGAACTTTTTTTGGATGGATTCTCTAAAGCCCATATTTCATCACCTTCTATTCTGTCGTTATTACCGCTTCAATTCGCGGGTAAAGATCTGTGAAGACGCGCATTGCACTATCATAGGCCTCCTGTGTGATCTCATGATGAGAGAAACGCGCTTCTTCGTAAGCCTGAAGCAGCTCATTTACTGAGGAGCTTTCTAATGGAATCTCCTTAAGAATACGTTCTGCATAGTCTCGTGCGGTTTCTGAGTGGCGACGAGATAGCCCTGTCTTGGAACCGCACATGTCCTCAAATGTCTTATAGGTCAGGGATATCGCAGCGGCATATTTGCCATCATCCGCAAGCCTCTTGATACCCCTTAGCTTGCTTGCTAGGTCCCTTCCTACTGAAACAAATGCACCCTTTCCAAATCCTCTGACGAAGTATAGATAGAGAAAGAAGACCACTATAGCCGCAGCTATTGCGGCTATGGGAAATAGCAAGTCTAAGGCATTCGGAAAGCCAGTCCCAGATGGCTGAATGTAGATGATTATTGACTCCGAAACAAATTCAGGGATACCTGAAGTGACTGAGGGAAAACGCACTCTCACTGTGATAGTAGCTTCCCTGTCAATTCCAGCCTGGGTGATAGTAATGACACCAGTTGACTGGGTACTGACTAGATTATCAGTTCCATTCACCTCGATTATTGCATTACGGGCTCGTATTGGTACTCCAAAATCATCGGTGAATGTCACAGTTATTGGAAATGAAGTTCGAAGACTCACTTGAAGAGGTGTTCCTTCAAAGTTGATAACTATCTGTGTGAATATATGTATGTCACTAGATGCTAACCCTGTTGAACCCAGAACATAGTTTGCGGCATTCCCATAACATTCTACAA
>JBHLQK010000179.1:0-6566 GCA_048884925.1 Candidatus Thorarchaeota archaeon | reverse complement strand
TTCTTATGGAGCTGGAGAATAATCCAACTGGCATAATAGTCACCCAAGATATTGCAGATACCTACCATCTTGAAGAAGGCAGCATTCTTCGAGCATTTGAACAGGATGAGGTTCCGCAGGTTTTTGAGTTCACAGTGATTGGCATAGCTCCTGCTATTCCAGAAATGCTTGTGAAATACTCAAACTACCGAAGTGGTGGAGATGTGTTCTACACACGATATGGTTATTCAGCAACACAAATCATTCCTCCCGGACCATCTTGGTTTGAGGCGTATGGAACTCGTCGAGCATGGATTCACAGAGCCTATGCACAGTCATTATTGAATGAAACTTCGACTACGGACTATTTCTGTGTAGTAGGAATAAACAAAGGGGCAAATGGTACGGCAATGGCTATCGACGTCCTCGATTCTGGCGGCTCTGGCGTCATCGTTTTCGATCAGTGGGGCTCTGTTTCGTACGAAGTCTCTTACTACTTGGGCCAAGTATCATATCAGATGGACCGAGCAGTAGATACTATGCTTACTACATTCGCAGTGGGAGTAATCCTTGGAGCATTTGGGATATATGCAGTTGAAGGAATCACAGCGAGACGGAGGGAGATAGCTCTGTTAAGATCGATGGGGGCAAAGAATGCTCTAGTAGTCAGAGCGCAAGGTGCGGAGCTTCTCGTGCTGACCCTCCTGAGCATCTTTTTGCTTCTGGGATATGGTCCTCTATTCATGGCAAATTCCTTGCTTTCGTCTCTTGGAACATATAGTACCTGGTCATTTCTATTTCCGGTGGCTGTCTTCCCAGTAATTCCTTGGATGACACTGACTACTGTCCTGATGTTCTTTATTGTTTCAACTGTACTCTTTATCGCAGCTATCGCGATGCTTGGATCAAGAATTAATATCGCAGCGGCTCTGAATGCTGCATGGGCTGAGGCCGGGCCCTACGGAGGGGATGTGTAATGTTTCTTTCAGCGCGTCTTGTTTCAAATGCACCTCAGGTTGCAGCAACGCTGATTGTATTCTCACTCTCAGCTGGAGTCCTGGGCGGAATTCTGTTCTACATGGACAGTGCAGGACCTGATGTACTCGCTGAGATGACAGAAGATATTCCTATTGACATGTATCTCACCTTTAGTCCATCATTCTATAACCAGAACGAAACTACAACCGCAGATGTGGAGGAAATAGTGAGCTCTCAAGAATGGATTGAAGAGATAGAAACGATATCTAAAGTTGAATTCTATGACTGGCGGCAAGAGGACTGGCGTGATGCCTTCAGCATATTACTCGGCATTAATGATACATTCTACGACACATTTCCAAATGCTCTTGACATGAGTGTTGATCCATCGGTTCTCACTGAAACAACATGCATCGTGGAAGAGAACAAGCTAGGTAGACAGGGGCTTTCAATTGGTGAAAACCTCACCATTTGGATTGAGGCTTACAATGAAACCTCAGATTGGTGGTACCAGATACCCCATAATTTTACAATTGTAGGCACATTCACAACCAATTTGTTCATGCAGCAATACTATTGGGAAGACACTATTAGTACGTCGCTCCTTATGGTTACGACCAGAGAAGGTCTTTCCCAAGCATTTGACCAACTGATCGCGGGATATTATGGCGGTGTTCAGGACGAGATTTGGTCGACTGTGGACCATGATATAGTTGCTCTCCCAAATCCCATCTCAGCTATGGAGGATATTGAATACAGAATAGAGCAGCAGGCATTGCCATATGCCCGGGTCAGCAATTTTGCTCTGCTGGGGGCAGTGTACGAGTACACGTCTTGGGGCATGAGCATGCGTGTTGTAGCTCTGGCATTCTCTATTCCGACGTTAGTTATGGCAGTGATGCTGGTTTACTATAACTCCAGTCTAATAGCTGATGAGAGAAGAAGAGATGTTGGAACGCTCAAGACTCGAGGAGCATCAGGCGGACAAGCATTCCGATGGGTTTTGAGCATAGCCCTAGCAACTGGGATTTTGGGGAGCTTAGGGGCTATCCTCACTGGCGCAATCTCAGCCTTGGTTTCAGCTACGGTTCGAGAATTCATGTCATTTAGACTGGATATGCTGGCTGAGTTTACATTGCTTCTCACGCCTGAAGCGGTGACTGCCGTTTTTCTATTCTCCTTCTCAGTAGGATTGATAGTGGCGCTTCCTTCGGCTGTTAGGGCGCTATTAATGACACCTACGGAAGCACATAGCATAATAGAAAGAGATGTGCTTGTCAATGTTGAAAAGATGAGCAGTCCTGGGATTGACCTCCTGGCACTTGGAATCTCAGGATATTTGTTGTCTCCAATGCTCTTTGCAATGAGCTACATGTCAATGAACTTTACTAGCGCGATGTTGTTTGCAGCGATAGTAATTCCATTGTTAGGAATCTTCACAATAGCACTAACAAGGCTGTTATCTCGTCCTACTGCATCTGTGAAATCCAAAGTACTTGCAAGAATAAATAGCAAATCACTATACGCGGGCTCCAGAGTGATCTCAGGAAACATTCGCTTGTTTAAGAAGAGCGAAGCATTGGGAGTAATGTTTGTCGCAATGGTGTTTGCAGCTGGCATCTTCTCTTCTCTATCAGCAACTACCGGCAGCACTCATATGAAGGACGTACTGAACTTTGAAGTGGGTGCAGATATCAGTGTTGAAGTCATTCCAGGATTGGAGAATGTCACACTTGATATTCTGGGGAATATTACCGCAATAGATGGAGTGAATCATGCTAGTGGATTGCTAAAGACTGAAGCTGAGGTAGGATATTGGAGGTCAGATTATGGTACTAGAATCTGGATAACCCAAGGCGTTACAGTATACGGGGTTCAACCCAACGATTGGTTGAATTCAGCTTTCTGGCTAGATTATTTCACAAAAGATACACTTCCACGCGATTCAATTCCTCAGTTAGCTCTTGACAACACAAGCATTCTATCCTCATTCAAGCCGATTGACCACTATATAACGACACCCCAATACACGCCAGTCTATGGTGATTTACTCACCCTCACATTGACAGGATTATATTGGGAGAATGTCAGCGATTGTACTATCATAGACGTCATGGCAGAAGGCTATGATGCCTATAGTGGAAACACATACCTTCCAGGCGAGTCCTCAGCCAACAATTTCATAGTCATCAATCTTGACTATGTCCACGCCTGCCTGAATGTTTCCAGAATTAGCAAGATCTATGTCGATTTGTCAGAAGGAGCAAATCATACACAAGTCATGCATGACATACATGATGTTGCTCCAAATAGCTTTCAATCGATTGATTCATCACAGGCTCTCATAGATGCGGCGCTCGAATCAAGAGCAGGACAATCCATCTATGGGGCATACACTCTCAATGTGGCTTTCGCATTTCTCTATCTAACAGCAGGTGTGCTCATAGTTGCCATGGTTAGATTTGCGATACTGAGAAGACAATTCTCGGTTATGCGTGCTTTGGGCTCGGAATCAAGAACAATTCTTGTTGCAGTACTCATAGAATCGTTGACTGGAGTGATTCTTGCCGCAATGATTGGCGCCGTAGTAGGCCTCTTGCTGACAAGCTTTGTTATTCAATTGCCACTCACTTACATGGGCAGTCTAACCATAACTTTATGGAACCGACTTCCAGTATTCCTTGCAGTACCAACAGTCTTGCTTATCACAATCCTGGGAGCAGCAGTGCTCTCCTCCCTCGCAGCGACATATATTGTCGTTGCCAGGAACCTTAGAAGAAATATAGCACAAGAAATACAATACACGGAATGATGAACCATGTCAGAGGACTTGGAAAAAGTAGCATCTCAAAACAAGGTCGTTGTGAGAGACCTCATGAAGGTCTATCGACGTGGACAAAAGGAGGTCATTGCTCTCAGAGGTCTGGACTTTGAAGTTGTCCATGGAGAATTCCTTAGTATCGTTGGGCCTAGTGGATCAGGCAAGTCAACCCTCCTAAAAATGCTTGGAGCTCTGGATAAGCCTACTGCAGGGACTATTCTCTTTGATGGCAATAGCCTAACTCTTCTTGATGACAGGCGTTCGATGCTGTTCCGAAGAGCTAAGGTTGGATTTGTATGGCAGACTGGGAACCTTGTGCCTGGTCTGAGTGCTTTCAAGAATGTGACTCTCCCAATGAGGCTTGCCGGTGCACCAAAATTAGCTGCAAATGAGAGAGCCAAAATGCTTCTCGATATCATGGGTCTTTCGGACAGAGTGAATCATAAACCTAGCCAGCTGAGTGGTGGTCAGAACCAAAGAGTTGCTATTTGTGTAGCTTTAGCGAACAAGCCAGAACTACTACTTGCCGATGAAGTGACAGGCGAACTCGATTCAGAAACTGCAATGATGGTGATGGATGCCTTAAAGACGATAAACAAGGATTTTGGAACTTGTATTGTAAATGTCACTCACAATCCGAGAGTAGCTGAATACGCAAGTCGTGTGATTCGAATCAGAGATGGTCTCATTGAGGGTCAGCGCCACACTCTCTATGGTGACATAACTGAGGTCGATGGCAAGGGACGAATGGTTATTCCAGAAACAGTGAGGAAGCTTGCTGGCATCAGAAAGAGAGTTGTTCTGAAGGTGACCAGTGAGGGAATACTCGTTACTCCTCTTGAAAGCGAGGAGATGGATAATGATATACTGGAAGCTACAAGTGAAGCTTCAGAGGCATGAAGGAGTCTGCTAGCTAGGTGATGATAGTGAGTAGAAAGAGCCTTCCATGGTCATTTTATGCTATTATCGTCACATTTGGCATCTTTTTCTTCAGTATCAATGTATACTTCTTCACGATTTGGCTTTCACACCCATTGCAGAGCGATCTTTGGCTCATAGGAGTGGGCATTGGCTTTGTAGGTCTTCTGTACTCAATCTATATGGTACGAACCCATCAGCGAGAGCTAATAGCTGCGAGAGCACAGAAGAGCGAGTAAATGCATAGAATGCGGGAGTAGTAACTTTTTATGGAGGCTTCAATCGAATTTCTCAGTATACCGAGGTGGATATTCAACGATTACCTTGACTCCAAATCAGCCTCAGAAGAGGAGAAGACAACGGCGTGCATTGACCACTCTTGGCTTATTCCTAGTAGGTTTGATGCTATTCAGCGTTTCAATTCATATCGACACTATATCTCTCGATGTTTGGAATGAAGAGATGGATGTTGGCTCAGTTGCAATGCTCGTACATGGGGAAGGAGTAGAAACAGTTGTTGATGAGATGCGTCAAGTAGAGCATGTAATTGCCGCAGAGATTACTGTCGATGCTTTGTCGTATCTTCGAATGGATACAAACGAGTTCTATCATGGAGGGCTCTTCCCTGATTTCTTGGTGACAGGTCAGAGCTATGCGATTTCTGAAGAGTATGTGGAAGCATTTCCAGCGGTGTTTACATTTCTCGAAGGTAGATTGCCAATAACTGAAACTGAGATTGCTCTGCCGGTTAGTATCGCTGAATACGCGGATGTAGTTATAGGCGACTTGATGAACTACTCAATTGAACTCAATGTTGGGAAACGTCCCGTTTATGTTTGTGGCATCTATATTCAGGAAACAGGCAATGAGATATTCGACTATTATTACAATTCAATTTGCATTGTTCTGCCAGAACTCCTCAATCCTGATGATAGGGAATTTCGAGTGAGTATAGAGATTGACAGAAGCATTCTATCCCCCTTTGATCCTCAAGGGCTTCTTCAACGCCTTCGAGTCATTGAGAGGAATCTTGTTAGTCTATGCCCAGGCTTTCCAGAGTTGATGTCGGTACCTCAATTCTACGTTTCGGATGACTTGGCAACTGGCGTTGAGGATTATATAGACTGGCTTTCCGAGCAGAGAAGTTCTCAGCTAATTCGTGCCCAGGCTAGTATCCTTCTGGGCGGACTTCTGCTCATTCTATGTGCGCGATTCAATGTTGATGAAAGAAGAGATGAGGTATGGATGCGTCGAGCTAGAGGGGCTTCGAATCGTCAACTTCATGCTTTTCTTGTGAAGGAACTCTTAGGACTATCAGTCGTTGCTGTTCTCTTTGCATTTGTCACTAGCATTCTTGTAAGTCGAATTTCGCTTGCCTCGGTTGGTTTTTTGGTCTTTGAGCCGCCCTCCATGATAGAAGCACCATTGCTCATCTCTGCTCAAACAATTACTTACGCTGCTCTAGCTGCAATCATCATGCCATTATTGGGATACATTGCTAGTGCGCCCTTTCAGAGGCAGGAGGATTCTGACGAACAAGAGCCAGGTAGACTAGCAAGAATCAATCGTGGGCTCCACCTTATCAAATGGGATGCAGTCCTGATCATACTCTCAGTATTCTTCCTCGCAGCTATATACCTGGGTGGAACATCTGTACAGGAGAATCCCAATCTGATTCTAATCCAGCATGTCTTGCCATATCCACTATTCATTGGTGTAGCTAGTTTAGCAACGAAGACAATGGGGAGGCTTGGGGAGAGCCTAATGTTCCTAGTATCAAAGACGGGTGGAGGATTAACATTCCTAATTGGAGGGAGAAGAGCAGCGAAGGATGCAAGAATCGCAGGACCAGTCCTGATGATGATTGTCC
>JBHLQK010000178.1:0-6575 GCA_048884925.1 Candidatus Thorarchaeota archaeon | reverse complement strand
GAAGTTCATCCGCAAACTGTTGGTGCTCCACATACACCACATCTGCCCCTGCTTGGCGCAATCATTGGTACCTTCATTGTAGGAATACTAGAGGGCATGCTCGCATTCATGAATACACTCAGGCTACATTTTGTAGAATGGTTCAGCAAGTTCTTTCATGCCGGTGGTGTTGCCTTTGTACCGTTCAAAGCAGATCGAATCCACACCATGCCCTTAGGGACACTCCAATCGCAAGAGAGCTACGCGGTCTCATGAGTTGGGGGCAAACGGGCCTACTGCCCTCCGCCCATATATAGCGCAGCAAGCACTGCATCGTCCTTTTCTGAGGGGGTCTGGTTCATCTCGATGCGTTTGCTGTTGTCCCATATTGTACGCGCCAATAGGTCACTTGTCTTTGCCTTAGTGTCAACACTCTGAGCCGCCTGTCCGTCTCCGCTCTGTTGGAAAACCTGTGCAGCCACAGTATAGTTGCCCACAGCCTCTCTGAGATGGTCATTCGCATCAGAGAAATAGCGAAGGGCACGTGACTTCTCACCTTTCTTCAACTCGAACTCAGCCAAGAAATCACTCTTTGCCCCCTCGAGTCTACTCAGGTCTCCCTTGAACTTCATGACCACCGCCTGTAGCTGGTTGACCTGCGCCTCAACGTTATTCTTGGTTCTGATTTCCGTCCCTTTGACACTGGCTAGTTCGTTTGCTGCAGACTCAAAAGCTGCTAGAGTCTGTTTTATGCGCTTTATTGTGATGTCATGAGCTTCCATAGCACTGTCAATCGAGTCTGAGTCATCTCCCTCCAATTGAGCCAGCTCATCTGATATAACCTTGAAGAAGTTAATGCGCTCCATCTGGGACCGAAACGCCCACTGCTCTGCCTGCCTTGAATATACCTGTGCTTCTGAGGCATATGATGTTGCAAGCGCTAGTTTCCCAAGATCTGTCATCTCACCAGCTGCGGCGGTTTCTCCTATGACCTTATAGTAGGATGAAGCTTCCATTGCATGAAGGTTCTCTAAAATCCGTGAGAGGATAAACTTGACCCCCTGTTGGAGCTTCGAACTCTGTTGAAACTGAATCACATACTTGACATGGTTAAGTAATGCAATTGTCTTATTCCTCAGGTCAGCTACTTCGTCATCATCGGTTTCGAGACTAAGGAGGATTCCAAGGGTGTCGAGTCCCTCACGAATTGCCTCTATGGCGTCTACAGGCGTATTTGCCATATGTGCGCTAGTATCATCCAGCGCTTTGCTCACGCTCTGTATCAACGACGTCTTCCTGATTTGTTTAGCAAAATCAATCTGTTCTGCGATTCCTCCAAGGTTATTGATCTTCCTTTTCTTGAGCTGATCCTCCACAAATGCAAAGGTAGTAAGGTCTGCTTTTATAGCTCCAGTGAGGTCTCTCGTCTTGGAGAGCTTCTCAGCTTTCCTAAGGTCTTTGAATATTTCATTCAGAACGACTACTGACTCCTTCTTGTTGTTCATGAGAATGAGTTCCGATAACGTCTTGACATTCGCCTCTGCCCTGCAAAAAAGGGACTGTGCCTTTTTCTGTTCCTTGTCCGCCATAGATTGAGTCGCATTGGACTGGAGCTGCAATTCCTCTCTGAAGCATTTCTCAGCTCTGCCAAAAGCATCCGAAGCGGTCTGATATAGCTTAGATGCATCCTCAAGATTACCTGCTCTCATCTGCGCGTCTGCAATGTCGTTGTAAGTCATTGCGAGATACACTTCACTCAATCCGGCTGTGTTCTGCTTCCATGATTTAATCAGCGATATCTTCTGCCTGTTGGTCTTCCTGTTCTTAATGAAGTGCGGAAGCGATTCGTTATAGAGATCAGTTGCCTGCTCGAATATGAAGGAACTTAGGATATCGCGCCAGATTAGTTCATCGAATGGATTGAATGCTTGTCTAAAGGTGCTCTCCTTACCAATCAGTTCATTGAGAAACTCATCGTAGAACTCTGCCTCTGCTGTCTTGTTGTTGCCAAGAATCTCAGCAAGCTCCTTGTCGCCTTTCTTTCTTCCTGCACTCATTAGACTGTAAGCCTTATGTCCCAGAGCAACCCGTCTTAGTTTCTCCGTTCCATCTACTTTGGACGGCACAGCAGAGAATGGCTTCTCAAGCATTGTGTATACCTCAGCGAGATGCCTCGAAGCGTTCTTCTTTTTCTCTGGATGCTCACTCTCGATGAAAGGTCCACTGGCTGCTGCCGCCTGATGGAGCCACGCCATCACTTTAGCCATCCAAACATCAGCCTGCGTTTCTTGGGCTTTAGTTATCAATTCCTTCAGAGCATTCTCAAGCTGCTCCTTGGTGTCTCCTTCAGCATATTCAATTCTCTCTCTAAGGTATGCAATGTCAAAGTCCTCACCTCGAATTTCCTCACTGAAGGTCGCAATCTCATCATACAGCTCTGTGAAAGCATCATGCATCGCGATACGTTTCTCCTCAACTCCCTCCACATCGTCAATATCATGAAGCGCGAAATCTTTGACCGCATCCTGTGCATGAATGTTCAAATCATACAGTCTGCTTGTGTATACTTCAACATCCTCAGTTACGCTTTTTGCATCTTCTTCGGCCCTGGTATTAATCAATGCCTACAACCTTCGGCAGCTATGTATGCCAGACCTATGAAAAGCAGGCTGTACTTAAGAGTACCTAGTTCGCTAATCCTGTACCAGCTTGGGTGCGGTTTCGGCCCCTATGGCGCGCGGAACTTGATTCTTCTGCCATCCCTATATTTGATGAGCTGACCTTCCTCGACCAGCCTGTTCAAGACCTCACTGGTTCGAGAACGCGATTTGCCCCACTTATTGGCAAGCTCTGATGCAGTCAGTCCTATGTGTTTTCCCTGTAGAAGTCCGACAAGGCGTGCCCAACTGGCATCACCCTCTATCATACTGCCTTGATCATACAAGATTTTGTAGGAAACGGGTTCGGCTTGAAACTTACTTTGGTTCTTGGTTTCAGTGATTCTCGAACTCAAATTGTTGACTGTCTCTCTGAGCTCAAGGACAGTCTGGGTGAGTTCCTTAATCTCATCCATCAGATCATCAATACTTGGTTTATTCATTCTCCCCACTCCTTTTCATGCATAATCATCGCGAAACTCCACATAATTTCGCTTCTTTCGTTTCTTCTCCATTTCTTCCTTGGTGGCCTCTACCTCAAAGGTAGGCTCCTCAATCGGGGTATAGTCCTCGAGTCCTTCTGTTTCATTGACTGGAATTGGTGGGAGCTGAATCTCGTTGTCTATGAGGTCTGTATCCTCGTTTCGGACATTTTCAGCATCTGGACAGTTCTCGTCTATGGGTTTCTCTGAATCCTCTAAGTTTATGGCGCTTGCATGTTGTGCTGAAGCATACTTCTGGTCACTAATACTGGCGTATCTCTCCAGAATCTCTCGGGTCCTCTTAGAACAAATGGTCTTTTTATGGCGGTAAGTCATTCCAATCTCGCTCGACAGTAATCAACAATAATCGACAACAATCGACAATGAACAGTTGACTCATTTGCATATAAGGTTTTAGTCCAGAAGAATTCCCGCCTCACACAAATCATCCGGATTCCATTGAACGGGCAAATGTGATATATCCTGTATGACCCACCATCCATGTGGTAGGTCTTGTCTTTCCCTCTCTCACCATGATCTCTCGTTGGAGGACTTCAACCGTCTTTATCATTCCCCAGTTTCCTGACTCCCCCAGAGCTTTGCAGGTCTTCATCGACTGCTCAATGGTGGGACTGTAGCTCGTAAAGACATGACTGGGCTTTAATGCCCTGTGCGCATCATCCACAGCCTCCCATGGCGTGGCAAGGTCCAGTACAATAGCATCAACATCATTCTCCTCAATCCCTTCTAGGATGTCCTTGTGATGCATCGTGATGTTCCCCAAGAGTCCGTAGCGCTTGAGATTCTTCTCTGCGCCTTTGTACATGTCTTCCCTAATCTCGTATGTATAGACATGTCCAGTTTCTCCAACTACACGTGCAAGGATGCCAGTGAGGGCGCCAGAGCCTGTTCCTGACTCGACCACTCTTGACCCAGAAACAATACCTGCCTCGATGAGGATAGTACCCGCATCTTTTGGATAAATGATCTGAGTGTTCCTTCCCATGGCAATCTGGATGTCTGTTTGAGTTGGACGATGTATCTGGAAAACACTCCCTGAATGGCTCTCTACTCTGCGGCCAAATGGGCCTCCAATCAGGTCATCATATTGGATGATTCCCTTGTTGGAATGGAACGCATCACCAGCCTTGACCTTCCTAATCCAGTTTCTTTTGGCATCGAGGAAGATGTAGACGAAATCACCATCTTGGATAGAGTCGGGCATGACTGGTCAACACTACTGATTGCGTTTTGAGTGTTGCTGGTGGTGTATGTTTCATAGAGACGCGCCAAGCTACAAACCTTTATTCGATTTCAGCTGGGGCTTGCTTTGAGGGAGTCATTTGAACGAGCACCACCACTCCGAGAATCCTGATCCTCCATCACAGACTACACATGAAGACAATAAGCCAGTGGACCTTATACCCAAATCCGCTCTGTCATATCATCCAAGAATTGGTGACCCATTGGATCTCTTGGTTGATATGGGTTCTGGAGTTGTGCTAGGTCGTTCTGCTTCATTCCATGCAAAGTATCAGCGTGCAGGATTGGGCATGATAGGTGCGGTCACTGAAACAAGTGATGATGTTCTCACTTCACTCTTTGGAATGCCCGTTCTACTGGACTTTGTTAGCCCTCATGTGATGCTTGTGGCAGGAAAGAGAGGATCTGGCAAGAGCTATACTTTAGGGATTATCACAGAAGAACTAGCCCTCGCTATGGAGAGAAGAGAGATAGAGGTTGCTGGAGTGGTCATTGACACCGTGGACGTATTCCGACAGAGTGTCGAACCGAATGATGATCAAGTTGACCTTCTTGAGAAGTGGAGTTTGAAGGCAAGAGGATTTCCTTTTGCTGTGTATATTCCTCGTAGAACATATGCTGGGCTCCCTGACGAGGTGAAGAAGAAGGCCCGCCTCTTTCCACTTGCTATCAGTCCTAGGGAATTGACGGCCTCTGACTGGGGGTTTGTCCTTGAGAAGGGAGGGCAACTCTCCACTGCGATGGACAACCTGATGGGCGATGTTCTTGAGAGTCTAAGAAAGGGATATTCTCTTGAAAGCGGCGAAAAGGTTTCACTGAAGCGTGACTTTAGCATACCTGACATGATTCAATGCATCGAATCGAACCCGTCAATTCTAGAACTCTACCAACCTGCGTCAAGGACAGCCATGATTCAGAGGCTCCGCCGCACTGACAGACTTGGGGTCTTTCATCCCGGCGGGACAAGTGCACAGGATCTCGCCATAGCGGGTCAGATTACAATAATTGATGTGGCACCCTTGGGGTCTGATGCTGATACTGTGCTTGCCATACTTACCAACATGCTATGTCGTCAGGTTCTGACTTATCGCATGGCCTGGACTGATGAAGGGGAAAGCGCAAGAGAGGAGCTACCACCAACTTGGCTTATTATCGATGAGGCTCACACGCTTGTGCCTAAGTCCGGCAGTACCCCTGCCAAGGATGCTATCGTAGGCTATGCGAAGCTTGGTAGGAGATTTGGATGCAGTCTGATTCTCTGCACGCAGCAACCATCAGCTGTTTCAGACGAAGCGATATCGCAGGCTGACATCATTCTTTCCCACTCCCTCTCTCATGATAACGACATCAAAGCTCTACAGCAAAGAGCACCTGCTGTAATGCCAGAGAAGTTCCGTGACAAAGTCTTCATCAGTAGTCTTCCTCGTGGTGTTGGAATTGTATTTGACCAGACTACGGAGAACAAGCGAGGCTTCATGATACAAGTCAGACCAAGGGTTTCTCAGCATGGCGGCACAGATCGCCTCTCTGCTCTTTTTGAAGCTGTTAGACTGATGATTCCTGATGAAATTGAACTTGAGGAGCTAGAGATCAAAGGAGCTGCCGCACCAGATTTAATAGAGGATGGCATTGCTGAGGATTTGCCTAAAGTACCGAGACCTCCCTTGAAGCTCAGCAAGGAGGACTGGGAGGTCATGGATGCTTGGATGAAGGAGTATATCGAGGGCTATTTTGAAAGGCAAAAGCAGGAGTACGCTATCACAGAGGAAACTGGTCCACGAGAGGGAGAAAACACTGCGAAACCTCTTCTAGAGTGGACTATTACTGATGCAGATATTCAAGAAGAATACACACCAGCTGAGATAGACGGGTCGGTGGTTTCAATCCGAAGATTCGGACCCATCACACGCTCCCTCTTGATGAAAGCAGTAGTCCGAAAAGTACTCTATTCTCCTGTTACTCACGCCTATCTATTTGGTCGAGATTCATTGGCGAGGGAAACCACTAGCATTGTCAGAACTGACATTGAACCCCACTTGCTAGTAGAGGAAGTGGTGTCTAAGATGGGAGCAATGGGAATGCAAATAGACTCCATCAAAGACTCAGATGGCTTCTCTTTTGTGATGCTTAACAAAGACAGCATTAGAGCTGGTCTATCAGTTGGAGCGAGCGGCCCTATGACCTGTGTGGCAGT
>JBHLQK010000177.1:0-6580 GCA_048884925.1 Candidatus Thorarchaeota archaeon | reverse complement strand
CTACCCAAAGGTACTGAGCAGATGCAGAAGGTGTGGAACGGAATCAGAGAAGGCGCCTTGTCCTATCTCGATAGACAGTTGAAGTCGATTTTGCCAATTCTAGCTGTATTATCCTTTCTTCTATTTTTCACCGTATACATAACCACACCAGAGCGAGGCACCAACATTCTGTTTGGTGGTACTCCTGACCAGGGAAGATTCATTGTAGGAATCGGAAGGTCATTGGCATTCGTGCTGGGTGCTAGTTTCTCGCTTATTGTTGGACAGCTGGGGATGAGGATAGCTGTCGAGTCAAACATTCGTGTTGCTCAGGCTACAAGAGAGGGCGAAAACCGATATAATCGTGCGTTGACAATCTCCTATCGTGGCGGTACCTTCACTGGTATGCTGACTGACGGACTTGGTCTGATGGGAGGAACAATCATTTTCATCATCTATGGAATCGCGGCACCAGATGCGCTCTTAGGATTTGGTCTAGGAGGAACGCTTCTGGCTCTATTCATGAGAGTTGGCGGTGGTATATACACTAAGGCAGCTGACGTTGGCGCTGACCTAGTGGGTAAAGTGGAACATGGCCTTCCCGAAGATGATCCACGAAACGCAGCTGTCATTGCGGATCTCGTTGGGGACAATGTGGGTGACTGTGCTGGGATGGCTGCTGACATATTCGAGTCATACGAAGTTACTATTGTTTCTGCTCTGATTCTGGCAATTGTCCTCTACATCGACAATCCTGGGCTACTTGTCTTTCCATTCGCAGTTGTAGTGTTCCCGCTCTTTGTGAGAGCAATCGGTGTTATTTCCTCTATGATTGGCACCTTCATGGTTCCAGTCTGGCCAAGGATTCTAAGGAAGTCTGCGGTTTATGCAGAGAAAGCAATGTTCCTTTCATATGAAGCCTCCAGCGCATTTACAATCATATTGTCAACGACGCTTTCATGGTTCTATGTTGGAGACCTCAGATTTGGACTATTGATTGCCACTGGTGTTATGCTGGCTGTGTCGTTCAATCCAATCACGAGCTACTTCACATCGCTCAAGAAACCCCCAGTTCAGGAGATCGTTAAGTCTGCTGATACTGGTTATGCGACGTTTATACTCTCTGGTCTTGTAGCAGGTTATGAGTCAACTGTTGCTGCTCTTGTAGTGATTGTTGCGACATTCGGTATCTCAGCTGTCCTGTTCTTAGCCCCAGTAGCAGCTGCTGTCCCCTGGTTCATTGACGGCATATTTGGAAATCTCTGGACGCTCTATGGAATTGCCTTGATTGGTATTGGAATGCTTTCCCACACTGGCAATAACGTGGCGATGGACTCATACGGTCCAATCAGTGACAATGCAGCAGGAATAGGTGAACTCTCCCCAGGCGACTTTGATGCCACGGCAATGAAAACAATGGCTGAGCTCGATGCTGTTGGGAACACGACGAAAGCCATCACAAAGGGAGTTGCTATTGCGTCTGCTGTGATTGCAGCCGTCAGCCTCTTCGATAGCTTTGTTGTTGTCGCGGGTATCGAACACCTCTTCATGGATGATCCACTTGTCTTCTCTGGACTTCTACTCGGTGCTGCTCTTCCATGGCTCTTCTCAGCCTTGAACATCAAAGCAGTGACACGAGCTGCAGGTGAGATGGTTATGGAAGTGCGTAGGCAGTTCAAGATACCTGGGATTCTAGAGGGCACTAAGAAGCCTGATTATGATCGCGCAGTTGACATTTCTACGACTGCCGCACAAAAAGAACTGATTTCTTTGGCGGCTCTCACTGTATCCATACCTATCATGGTCGGAATCCTATTTGGTATCAGCGCTCTAGGCGGATTTCTAGGTGGCATAATTGTGTCTGGTCAACTCCTCGCAGTATTCATGTCTAATGCGGGTGGTGCATGGGACAATGCAAAGAAGTGCATCGAGGATGAACCCTGCAGTATTGATAACAACACCGGCAAGGGATCAGAGAGGCACAAGTGTGGAGTTGTTGGTGACACCATTGGTGACCCGCTCAAAGACACTGCTGGTCCAGCACTCAATCCAATGATTAAGGTGGTCAACCTCTTAGCATTGATCTTGGCTCCACTATTAGTCCAGTTCACCTTTGGAGCTGATACGACCACTAACGTAGTACTCATAGCCGTGCTGTTCATCTTGTTCGTGCTCACTGTTTGGGCTATTCGCAAGAGCAACAAGCCTGCCGACTTTGGCATGGGAACTCCTGTTGAGGCCATGGCCGAGGCACAGAATGTCTAGATTGGATAGCCATTGAGGGTGGCAGCCAATGCCACCTTCTCTCTGTTTTTTCTTTCATCTTAATCATAATCTAAAGCGAATTCCCCGCGAAAATGTCCTTCAATCGACATGCTTTTCTTAACTCACGGCAATACAACATGACAAATAGGCCGATGCCTGATAGCAAAGAGGTCAGGGAGTGCAGACATGGAAGATGAGTTAGTTCCTGACAGCTGTTTTCAAGGACACGAGTTCACAGTGTGGTCTCTGGCCTTCACACCCGATAGCAGATACGTAATCTCAGGGGGACAAGATGCTACGATCAGAGTTTGGGATTTACATTCAGGCAGTCTTGTCCATATACTGATTGGACATCGGGGCGCAGTCTATGGACTCTCCGTAATGGCTGATGGTGTTCGAATTGTTTCTGTTGCAGATAGGGACCTCGCTGTGCGAATATGGGACATGGAGGAAGGAGCGCCGATAAGTGCCCTCGCTCCAAACTCAGCTCACGTGAATGCGGTCGCATCATCTCCAGACAATCGATATGTTGTGACTGGTGGAGATGATGGTAAGGCAAGGATATGGGATATAGACAGCGGGATTCTACTGAGAGTCCTTGATCACGCACGAAGCATTTACTCAATAGCAATCTCACCAGATGGGAGGCATCTTGTAATTGGCTCAAAGACGACAGCTGGAATTGAAGAAAAGGGACTAATCTGGGTCTGGGATTTCGAGCTTGGAATTCTACTTCACACACTTGAAGGCCATAAAGGCCATGTCACATCTCTTGCGATGACTGCAGATTCGAGATACATTTTATCAGGAGGTCAGGATGGCACTGTCCGCCTGTGGGACCTTGAAACTGGAACTCTCTTGTATATCATGGCTGGACATGGAGGTCCGGTATTGAATGTCACCGTGACCCCAGATGGTCGTCATATCATCAGTGGTTCAAGTGATAATACACTTCGTCTATGGCAATTACATGGAGGAGTGTTCATCCATTCAATAGAACATACGGAGAATGTTCATGCGGTTGCGGTGAGCGCTAATGGTAGACACGTTGCCACGGGCGATGTAGAAGGAAATGTCCAGGTTTGGGACTTCCGCGTTGGGACCAGTTGGATTGATGACTCTGCTGACAGGGCTGAGGCGAAGAAGGCTGAGCTTGAAGCGTTCAGAGAGGTTCAGCTCAGAAAGGTGATAAACCGATACGAAACATTGCCACTTGATAGACTAAAGACACTCTTGCGTTTTGAGACTATGCCTGAACTAGAAGACTGGTTGCTTGAACTTCCGCTAGATACACCGGTCAAAATTGATGGCGACTTATTGATAATTCGAAAGCAGGCTCAATAGGGTTGTTGCAAGGTTCACACATACACCGCGTGAAACCAAAGTCTATTATTCCCCCAATACAAGTTCTTCTTTCCGCTCTGCAAATGAGATTCAACTGAGAGGAATCAAGATGAGGCCAAAAGCTACACATCTATTTCTTATGATACTCCTGCTGAGTTATTTCCTTTTTCCAGTAGGAGTTGCTGCAGTCACGGATTCACCCATTGCGATTCTTGAGCGTGTTGATTATCCGTCAGTGGACAGAAATTGGGATGACATATCCTTGCTGTATGAGGATCAGTTTCATGACGCTGGCGAGGTTGATGAAGAGATAGAACGCATCCATTCTCTCGTGCCAGAATTGGTGGACCTCGAGGTGTTAGGTCAGAGCTATGAGGGATTAAACATCAGCGCACTACGCATCACAAATGAACAAAATCCGGTGCAGAAGGCTAAGACCTTGGTTGTGGCTCATCATCATGGCCGGGAACAGATTACAATTGAGATGGCACTTCGTTTTATTCTGAAACTGCTGAACCTCTATGGAGTGGATGAAACAATAACAAGTTATGTTGACACTCAGGAAATATACATCATCCCAACAATCAATCCCGATACCCTTGACCCTGTCGTTAATGGAGGAAACCATTGGTTGAGAAAGAACCTGCACCCCTTCAACGATGACGGTGATGATGAAACTGATGAGGATACCTGGGAAGATGTCGATGGAGATGGGGCTATCGCAGGCTATGATGTCTATACCAAGACCGGCCCTGGGGGTTCGCTTGAGTATCAATACACCTACTATGAAGGAATTGACAATGATGGTGATGGTCAGTTTAATGAAGACCCGATAGGATATGTAGATTTGAATCGAAATTATCCGACTGGTTGGGGCACAGATGATGAATCTTCTTCAGATCCCCTCTCTCAAGTCTTTAGAGGGCCCTCTGCCTTTTCCGAGCCAGAAACACAGGTGTTCCGTGATTTCGCAGTGCAGCACAGCTTCACTATGGCTTATACACTTCACTCTGGAATCAATGCCACCTACTTCCCATCTTATGACTACGGGAATTGGGTAGAGCCCGGCATCTACTACCAGATTGTGCAGGACTTCAATGCATTCATGACTGAAGGGTTCAATAATGTTCCAGGATATCCGGGTGTTGAAGGTACTGCAGCGCGACCCCGTGATCTCGATGCATTCTCAGGATACTGGGAAGACTGGATGTACAATGCCCGAGGGACTACTGCTCCAATCACTTTCGAGCTCTATCATAATGCAACAGTTGATGAGCCTGAAATGATAACGGTCATCGAGGACAACTCGACTCACTATATAGAGAAGTGGAATGGCATCTTTGGCTACTTCGCTCCGGTGGAGTCCGCAATTGAAGATACATGGTATGATATGATGCCTGGCTTTGACTACCTGCTCGAGAACACTCCATTCTTTACTGCGGCGCTTCCCTCAGTGTCGGGCGGTCTGAATGAAGGCGATTCGGTGGATGTGAGCGTTTCGTTGACTTGTCAGAGCATTCTGTTTGATTCAACAGACCCGATCTATGGCTTGATTGATTATGGCAGTCCCACTCTTGCTGGAATCACAATCTCGACCTTGATATTGGATGCTGGAGAAACAAGGACTGTGTCCACATCATTCGATTTGCCAATGGATTTGGAGATATCACCAGTTTCACTCTATGTCGGGAATAACTTCACTGGTTATGTCCATCTTCGACTTTCATTAGGCACTGCGCCTCCCTTTGATTTGCTACCAATAGTTGCTATTGGAAGCGTAGTATTCGTAGCTATAGTGATAGTATTTGTCTGGAAGAGAACTTGAAGTAGTAATTTGAGAATCACGGAGATGCGCGCTAAGCCAAGTCCGCATTCCCTCAATTAGTACGAAATTTGAGTGTTCTACTACATTCATATCCATGTATGATATTCTGCAAATTGAGTGCGAGGGAACTGAAATGGATCTGAATGAAATGGAACCAGAACTCCTTCAGTTTGACAGACGGCAGCAATTTTACTTGAATCTAAGCTGCATATTTGTTGTTCTTGCCTTTACAGTTCTTTTAGCGAATCCAGTCTGGGGGTCTGCATTTGCGTTGCTGTTCTTTGTTGTAACTATCGCACTACTTAGAGCATGTTTCACACACGAAATCAAGAGAACCGACGACAATACACTTGCGTCGAACTAGCCATACCTATCTGGCATCATAAGAGGTTCGAAAATATGAGAATATACCACCAGAGTTAGCAAGAATAAGTTAGGGTTCCGGTTCAGTCTCAAAAGGAAAGTAGGTATTCGCGTGGTTATTCCCCGGGAGCCGGGAAATCCGGATTGGCTTTTTGAGTTCAAAGTTCAGCCGCTCCCTGGAGGGGAGATTGTTTTTGAAGATACTGAACCGGTCCCCTGACTAGTCCCAGATTGGGTTATTCTAATAAAGCTACAGTTTGGGGAAAATGCGGCAAAAATGCGAAGATGATTCTTGGTTGAGCCAAAAAGAGAATCCACTAGATAGCCGAGGAACTGTCCCCCAAGGGGACTAGTATCCCCATTCCTGTCCCAATCTCTGTCTATACCAACGTTGGCCTCGTTTGGTGAGTGAGTATTTGCCGCCTAGCTCTTGGATTAGACCCATGCTGATCATGTTCTGAATCACGCCGAAGAGCTTGTCATCAGAGGCTCCTGTGGCTTTCTGGAGCTTCGGGAAGTCCATGTTCCCTTCTCTTTTCAAGTGCTGGGCAATATCAAACTTGCCAACTGCTCGAGTTTCTCTTCGAGTCACTACATTTCCGCAATTGGTACAGAGCAGGTCACCCTTGAGGTCGTCTCTAGCTACCTCTTTGCTACCACAGACGGGGCAGGTTGCCTTTGAGAATCTAAGGCTTCTTCTATGCGACATTGCTTTGACCACGCGACTCTGGTTCGGCTCTCTTGATAAAACTAGCGACATGAACGTTGAATGAGTTTCCTACCGATGGTCACTGTGTGACCAAA
>JBHLQK010000176.1:0-6608 GCA_048884925.1 Candidatus Thorarchaeota archaeon | reverse complement strand
GGCACTTATGACATGGTCCTCGGATTGACTGCTATGCTTGCCGCATCATTTGGAGCACTGCTCTGGCAAATTACTGGGAGTCTAAGATTCGTGTGGATTCTTGCAGGTTGTGGCATGATTCTTGTTACAATTCTAATTGGGTTTGTATTAAGTAGAATCGAAATGCATGGATATCCAAGTCCGAAGCAATAGGAGTCAATCCTCTTTCGGCCTCTTCAGAATCTTCTCAACATCCCTAACTGTTGATAGGTCTCCGAAAAGGTGACCTGCTTTCTTGGCCTTTGTCCTTAGATAACCTTCGCTATATGTTGTTGGCTCAGTTATTAGAGGTACTCTCTCAATGATTCTGACTCCTGCCAATCTGAGCTGCTCTATCTTATTTGGGTTGTTCGTGAGCAACCGTATCGACTTCACCCGCAAGTTATGCAGGATGTTAGCTGCAATTCTATAGTCGCGTTCATCTGGCTTATGTCCAAGATGGATGTTTGCTTCAATTGTGTCATATCCTTGATCCTGGAGGGCATATGCACGAATCTTTTCTGTAAGACCGATGTTTCGCCCTTCCTGACGTAGGTAAAGCAAGACACCCTCTCCTTCTTTCTCAATTCGTTTGAGTGATTCAATCAGCTGATCCCTGCAGTCACACCTGAGACTGCCAATTGCATCACCAGTTAGACATTCTGAATGGGCGCGCGTCAGGACTCCTTCTTTGTCAACCACATTTCCTTTTACAATAGCAGTGTGTTCCTTCTCATCACATGGGCTTACAAATCCAACGATTTGAAAATTACCAAAACGTGTTGGTAGGTCAGCTACTGCCATGAGCTGAACACTACAGACATCAAATCCGTCGGCTTGTGCAGCGCTCTCTTCGATTAGCTGTTTTACTTTGTTATGTGGAATCTTCATCCTCAACCCGCCATTGTTCTTGAAGTCAGAATTGCCTCGCCAGCGCGTTTAAGTTATACCTTTCGATAGTTCCTATGCAGGCGTACCTATAAATCGGGGCTTGCAATGAGGAATCATGGAGTTGGAGCAATGACTGGACCTCTAGAAGACATCTATTCGGAAATACAGGATTGGCTAAAGGAAAACACGAAAAGATTTGCTTTCAAGAAATTGGAACGCGAAATCATCACCAGCGGCGTTTGTGTGGAGTGCGGAGCATGTGTAGAGAACTGCCCTGTTGATGCACTCACAGGTGACTACTCCTCTGGCAAATATGTCCCTTCATTAACAGGCAAGTGTACCGCGTGCGGAATTTGCTACGCTAATTGTCCTAGGACGTATTTCTATCGAGATACCTTGCTAGGGAATGTAAGGAGCGCCTGGAAGGCAAGGGCAATTAATCGAAGTAAGGGCGCTCAGGATGGAGGTGCAGTGACGGCTATATTGTCCAATATGCTTGATAGTGGACGTATTGATGCTGCCATAGTTGTTCAGAGTAGCCCGGATAAGGCATGGATGCCAATTGCGAAGATGGCCAAGACGTCAAAGGAGGTCAATGGGGCTTCAGGCTCCATTTACACACATGCACCGATTGTACAGGGCGTTGTCCAGGCATTGAATGAAGGGTCAAAGAAATTGGCAGTTGTCGGCACATCATGCAATATTGATGCAGTCTACAAAATGGAAACTTCATCATCTGGACCAATAAAGAGAATTAGGGGAGCAGAAGCGATTCGATTTGGACTATTCTGTACGAAGTCATACGACTACCCTGGATTGATAAAGTTCCTTTTAGACCAAGGAATAGATGTCAAAGATGTGAAACGTTTTGCCATTGCTGGTGGTATGATGATGATTGAGCACTCTGGTGGCAAAGCAGAATGGAAAGTTGGCGAACTGGAAGCGTTCTCCTCAAGCTCCTGTGCATATTGTCATGACATGAATAGCAAAAACGCTGACATTTCTTGTGGTAATGTAGGCTCAGAAGAGGGATGGACCACCCTCCTACTCATGACGGAGAGAGGAGAGAAAATCTTCAAGCAGGCTGTTAAAGCAAAAGCTATTGAAGCCGAACCTATTGAAGAGAAAGATATTCGAGAGGTCGACAACTTAGCTCGATTCAAGGCGGCACGATGGTACAAGATGAAATCTCACTAATAATGAGGCCTCTAGCATCTATGTGCCGCAGATGAGCATGCAATCGATGAAGAAGAATATTGTACTAACAGGCAAACCAGGCATTGGGAAAAGCACAGTGATTAAGAGAGTCATACAAACTCTCGATCCAGAGAGATTGGGTGGATTCTGGTCAGCAGAGATCCGCGAAAACAATAGACGGGTTGGTTTTTCTCTCATCACATTATCAGGAGAGAAAGGAGTGCTAGCTCATGTTGACCTGAACAGGGGCCCTCGTGTGGGCAAGTATTTTGTAAGTATTGAAGATCTAGAAGCAATCGCCATCCCAGCTCTGGCTAGAGCACGTGTGCGAGGCCAAATCATTGTGATTGATGAGATTGCTTCAATGGAACTTCATTCGCCTCGGTTCGCGCCAGAGGTTAGAAGGTGTCTTGACACAGGGAAAGTCTTGGCAACACTCCAACAACGAAAGGGCGGATTTCAGGACGAGGTTAGAACTCGAGAAGATGTGTTTCTGATAGATGTCAAACTGGAGAACAGGGATATCCTTCCACAAGAAGTTTTGTCAAGACTTGACGGATGTAACTATCCTCTTCGAGTTCGAAAGTAAATCGACAGTACAGCGAGTGTTGATAATACTCCGAGAATCGCAATGACTGCACTAATAGCAGGATTCAGACCGGGCTCAGTCATGGGTGTGATCTCATACTGCAACCATCCAGTATCAAAGACATTCCGCACAGATGAGTTGTCCATAGCAATTACTTTGAAGTAAACCACAATCCCATGGGAGAATTGTCCCAGATGACCGGAGTAAAAGTCATTGGACTCTAACGTCATCTCTACAACTTCTTTTTCAGCTTCATCCCCTGTGTGCCATTCAACTGTAATATTTCGAATATGGTTTATATCCCACACGTATGCTTGGATTGTGAGATTATTGGCGGAGGGAGTTGCATATGTCTGAATAGTCTGAACCTCATTTACCAGCGGTAAATGTGCGTCTGCTGTAACTGTGAGTTGAATGACAGCAAATGAGGTCTGGTTGAAGAAGTCCTTTAATGTTAGATTATACAAATATAATCCCACATCAAGGTTATCGACGGAAATCGAAATGTTTTCGCCTCTCCAAGTTCCGTTTAGCAAGACCTCACCGTCCCTAGTTAGGTTGAATGACCTCGGGTTTGTTTCTTCAGCAGCCCAGTTGAGTGAGTATCCGGTGTAGCCCTCCTCGTACTCAAATTCACTAATCGCGTCTATTATGGGAGCACGAATGTCCTCGTAGATTGTAACATTGATTGTGTTGTTCACTGTCCTATCATAGATATCGAAGAGAACTATCTGGAAGGTGTAGTTGCCCAGGAACAGATAGTCAAGATCGTAGGTAATAGAGCCTCCTTGTGGCTCCGAGAAGGTCCAGTCGGACGTTGAAACATTCATCGGTGCATGGAGCGGCTGTGTAAGATTTCCGTATTGCGTGTTATTGTACAGAATCCATACTGAGATGGAGTAGTTCTTTGGATTGCTATCATAAGCATCCCATTGAATCTCCTGGCCAACTGAACCAAACTCAAAAGCGATATTTCCAGGATTACTCACTGTTGGGTCAGTAAGGTCCAAAACCACTGTGACATTGACGGAGCTTGTTGAGTTGAATCCCAGGGTGTCATTTACGAACAAGGTGTAGATGTACCAATGAGTGGCATTTAATCCATCAACATTGATAGTGATATTGTCACCATCCCAATCACCACTCATCATTACAGTGTCGTTGCTAGTTGGTTCGTTTGATTTTCGGGTGAGGTTATAGAAATCAGGATTAGACTCCGTTATATTCCATCTAATCTCATGACCAAAACTCCCTTCTTCATAAGTGATGTTTTCAGGCTGTGCAATGATGGGCGCAGCTTCATCGAGGATGACATGGACTATCACCACATCCCACGCAGATTCTTCATCTTGGTTGAAGACGGTGCAATTGAATACAAAGTCTGATGGTACTTCACTTGGTTCATCCAAAAGATCTTCGACATAGAGATGATTAAGAAAGACAGTGATGTCGCTGCCAGACCAAGGTGCTTGTCTGTAAACTTCTCCATCCCGTGTGATACTATAATTCTTTGGATTGGGTGATTCAGGCGACCAATGAATGACTTCATTTAGTGAACCATTTTCAAATGTTAGGTCTGGTGAATCATCGATGGAAATAGAGGCAACGGAATAGCTTTTGGATTGCGATGGAGTATCAATTGCTAGAGTTCCGCCAATAGCAGGCTGGAGCACAAGCCAAGTTAGAATCAAGGCGATAATTACACTGTGCTTGCGTGTGGTTAACATATGGTTGACTTCCTACAGAGACCTAGTTTGTGCTCGGTGCCCGCTCGAACTTCGAGGCACGGTTTTATACTTTGCGACTAGGCGAAGATTGCACTGATGTCTAATGAGTCCATCAAGCGAATGCTGATAAGAGGGATTGGCTCATTAGACCTAGCGCCTACAGTATTGTTTGCTAGAGGACTGCATCTAATGCCTGAAGCGATATTCTCCATTTGGTGGGACGACACGCTTGGTCCAATGGTTGGTAGAAGCTTTCCTGAAGAGGACCCCATCACTGGAGAGGAAGCCCTAAGCATCTTCATGGGACATGGAGTGAATCAGGAGGCTAAAATGGGCTATACCAAGCTGAAAAGAGGCCTCATTATCTCATTTATGCAGGCTCCAAACTGCATTGCAGTCCTGCTATCAGCTGACGATGATTCGAAAGTTGTTGAAAGGAACCTGCAAAGGCTCGTCATTGATATGGACTTGGATGCAGATGATTGGGATTCAGAGCTTACAAATGCGTTCAGCAAGCTTCTACTCTTGATCAAGGATTCATCAGGGCCTGAATTGCTTGCCAATCCAGGTGTGGCCAGGTTGCTCCAAGATCTGCATGAAGGTCGAATAGGACCTCTTACTCCAAGGCACATTCTCCACGGTACCGCCCAATACCCTGACACCTCAGATTACCTCGGAAAAGATGAAGCTGAAGCCAGAAGAACACTTACAGACCTGGTAGATGCTGGCATTCTTGTGCCAAAGACCTATGGCCGCCGAGTTCAGTGTAGGCAATGTGGGGGAGAGGACGTGGAAATAACACTCCTTTGCCCGAATTGCAATTCACAGAATCTGCATAAAGTCTACACAGTTCACTGCCCCCGGTGCAGAGAGCAAACACCCACTGTCATTGAAGACCAACTGACAGAAGTAAAATGTGTACAATGCAAAGCAGCGATGGAAGTTTCAGACCTCAATGTTCTTGATGTTGAGCCGCTATGCCAAGATTGCGGTACCGCCTCTAATCAACCTAAGATTGCCTTTGCCTGCGCTACATGCGGAAAGCAGCTTCATGGAGTGGATCTACTGGGTGGAACGGGCTTAGCTTACTATCACTCATAATAAAACGGCAAAGGTACAAAATAGTGTGCGGAAGGCTCACCGCAACAGTTATGTTCTAGGCAACATGGAGTCTCCCGAACAATCGCTGATGGAAGGATATGAATGTCAGGAGATGTCTTCAAGCTAGGCGTTGTGAAATTTGGATGCATAGGTGCAGCTCCCCTACTCGACCTGATTTTTGACGAGAGAGCTGACCGAGAGGATCTCGAAGTCAGGGTATTCACGAGTGGAGCAAAGCTAGATCCAGATTCATGTATCGGACCTACAAAAATGGTCATTGATTATAAACCACACTTAGTATTATCTGTCAGTCCAAATGCAGCTCTCAAAGGACCAACAAAGTCAAGAGAAATGCTGCATGACGCGGGATTGCCAACGATAACAATCTCGGATGGTCCATCTGAGAAGGGTTTCTACAAGAAGGACGAAGAGGGAAAGAAGAAGAAATCGGTCCTTGATAAACAGGGCTTCTTCATTCTGTATGCCGATGCGATGATTGGTGCGAGGAGAGAGTTTCTCGATCCTACTGAGATGGTTCTATTCAACGCAGATATGATCAAGGTGCTGACAAACACTGGAGTCATTCGCCTTCTACAAGAGAATATCCATGCTGTTATTGAAGAGCTCAAAGCTGGTAAAGAACCCAAGATACCTACTATGAAAGTTACAGCCGAGAAGGCCGTTGAAGCAGCTGGTTTCACCAATCCTTATGGCGCTGCCAAGGCATATGCAGCTCTAAAGATTGCAGAAGGTGTAGCAGGTGTCACAGTCCAAGGTTGCTTTGTAGAACAAGATGCAGCAAAATATATACCTCTGGTCGCTGCGGGTCACGAGATGATGAGGGCGGCAGCCAGACTCTCAGATGAGGCAAGAGAATTGGAAAAGGGCATGGATACTCTGCTGAGAACGCCACATACTAAGAAGGGAGAACTCAAGAAGAAGACTAAGCTTGATGGGAAGCCAGCATAGCCCTATTTCTTCGTGAGCTTATTTACTGCTTCTCGAGCGTTAAGCAGAATGCGCTCAGCTTGCTTATCGCTCAATCCTTTTATTTTCGAGGCCAGTCGTTGAGGAGTTTCTCCCGC
>JBHLQK010000175.1:0-6636 GCA_048884925.1 Candidatus Thorarchaeota archaeon | reverse complement strand
GGACCCATCAGTAAGACTGCTATGAGAGAGTCTCCATCTACATCTGTGTCGCCAGCTAGAATGCCTGGAGCGGGAACAACAAGGGGTGTATCCTCATTTGTCGCATAGATATCGTCATCTGCAATGGGCGCATCGTTGATTGGGTTCACTGTGATGGTCACAGTGGCTGAGTCACTAAATTCGAGGTCGTCATAGAGATAGTATGTGAACCAGTCAGTTCCCCAGAAATCTGCATCAGGGATGTATAGGAAATTCCCGTCCGGGTCAAAGGCAAGACTACCGTGTATAGGAATGTCCATGAGTATGGCAACAAGAAGGTCTCCATCTGCATCAATGTCATTTGCCACTACTCCTGCAATGCCAGCACCATGTGTGGACAGGTCGGTGTCTTCGTCTGTAGAATAGAAATCATCCACTGCAACTGGAGCGTCATTTACTGCAGTTACAGTGATGGTTACCGTCGCGACATTACTCTCAAGTTCTCCATCAAACGCAGTGTATGCGAAAGAGTCAATCCCAAAGAAATCAGGATTTGGCTCATATACAAACGACCCATCTGCGAATAGTGTAAGTATGCCGTGAGACACATCTGTGAGAAGAAGTGCTTCGAGAATGCTCCCTTCAATATCGGAATCAGTGCCTAGTATGCCAGGAGCCGGTATATTCAGAGGGACATCCTCGTCTGTGGTATATGCATCAGCTTTAGCCACTGGAGCATCGTTCACCGAGTTCACGGTGATGATGACTATGGCATTGTCAGTCAGTTCTCCATCTGACACCTCATAGGCGAAGGAGTCAGTGCCATACCAGTTGGGATCAGGGGTATAAGTGAACGAACCATCTGCATTGAGTGATAGTGAGCCATGAGTGGGGCCAGATAGAAGCACTGCAGTGAGAAAATCGCCATTGATATCATTATCATTAGCAAGAACACCATTCATTGCGTCAACGTCAAGGACAACATCCTCATTTGTAGTATAGAAATCATCACTTGCCACAGGCGGCTTGTTTGCTGGCAACACAGTGATAGTGACCGTTGCCGTATCAGTGAATATTCCATCCAGTGCCTCATAGACAAACGAGTCCACGCCATACCAGTCAGGATCTGGCGTGTAGGTGAATGAACCATCCACATTGAAGTCTAATGATCCATGCGACGGAAATGTGATAATTTGGGAAGCTAGTAAATCATCATCAGGATCACTATCATTTACAAGAACACCTGATAGTGCATCAATTATCAGCGGAATGTTCTCTTCGGTAGTATAGGAATCATCTTGTGCCCTTGGGGCATCGCCAACAGGCTCAACTTCTACTGTTACAGTCACGAGACCGCTATAATCTGTTCCATCGAATACCTGATAGGTCAGAGAATCTGTACCATGCCAGTCTGCATCAGGGACATAGCTAAGAGAACCGTCTGCATTGAGCACAACTGCCCCATGCAGAGGTGCATCAATCAGAGCAGCTAGGAGAGCGTCCCCATCCACATCATAGTCATTTTCCAAAATGCCAGGAGCAGCTAAATCTAGCGACGTATCTTCATCAATTGTATAGCCATCATCGACTCCCACTGGTGCGTCGTTGACTGCATTGACTGTGATGGTGACCGTGGCGTTATTGCTCTCTTCAAATCCATCGGACACGCTGTAAATGAAAGTGTCAACACCATTGAAGTCAGGAACTGGTATGTATTCGAAAGAACCATCACCATTCAAAGTTAGACTGCCTGCTAAAGGACCAGCCTCAAGAATAGCTGTTATTCCATCTCCAATATCATTCGCTAGAACACCAGGAGCAGATACATCAAGCAGTACGTCCTCATCTGTCGTGTAGCTGTCATCAGTTGCTTCAATCGCAGGCGGTTCGATTCCTCCTTCCAAATAACCTAGTCCATTGAGTCCATTCTGATAATGTTGCTGTATGTTCTCGTCTGAGAGGAGAGCAGCGTATACAGCCACTTCATCTATCAAGCCATTGAAGAAGGTTGGCGAATGGCCAGTCATTGGATCTTGTCCATATCCTATTATGAATCTTGAATATGGAACTCCAGTATATGGGTCAAAAAAGCCACCAATTGTGTCCATATCACCATCAACATAGAATGTAACAGAATGTCCAACAGCGTCCATAAGAACAACAACATGATGCCATTCACCTGGAGTTACCCTCAGGTGTGATCGTACCACGTTGGCAGGACTGGTGGTCCCGTCGAATCTGTCAAAGTATAGGAATCCATCCTCTATTGCGAAGTGGTACATCTTGTTTGTCGGATTAGCACCGTTCTGCACAATGGTTCTTATACCATATGGGTTAGGAAGCAGCACCCACGCTTCGATTGTGAGTGAATCGTCGATGGTTAGCGAAATATCACCACCACAGTCCACATAGGCACGTGGGGCAAGGTCCAATGCAGCCCCAGCTACTCCTGGAACCCAAATTCCTCCATCCCTGAGGGTTCCATCATTCCGTCCAACGCTATCAGCAGCTAGGCCCCCATTACCTTCATTGAACTCCCAGTATGATACCATTCCCGGGGGAGGTGGAAGATTAACGAGGGAATTTGAGAATTGCGGCTGAGGGTGCTCAATGGCAGAGAACTCAACAATTGATGTCGTTGCCCCCGGGGTTGCTGTGGAAATTAGAAGAAGGAAAAGCGCAAATGACAAACCAACCAAGCATACCTTCTGCTTTCTATACATGTCTCTCTCTCCAATGATGCGATGAAAGCTACAGAGATGTGCCGATGTCAATTCAGATGCTCAGTGCAAATGAAGTGTTGATGTATCAAATCTCCCTCGCAAGAATGCGCGTATGCTAAATCCACTTATTAATCAGGCCCAATTTCGGGATTTCCGCGTTGTTTTCGGAAAATGATTCAATCCGTCCATTTACAATCTAATGATTCTTTAAAATAGAGGCCACTCAATGGCAGACAGGCATATTGATTAGGTCTCAACTGCATTTAATAGGCATAGCGTATATTATGCAGGTAATATGCCGGGAGGTCAGAGTGTGGCGCATCCTAGAGAAGAGGACTCGGATGTGAAGATGCTTCGAATCGGAAGAGCATACGGGAGATTTTTCCTTCTCGAGGAGGAAGAGGAAAGAGATCTCGCACTCATCCGTATCGCTAGAGCATATGGGGAGTACTTCAATAGTCCTCAGGGGAGAGGGATTCTTATGACTATGGCAGAGGGGGAGAAATTCACACTCAGATTCGAGGAAGAGATCCTCATAGTCACTAAGCATGAAGGCAGAGCTGTTGTAGAGGCAATGAAGTTGGATGGGCGAGAAAGCCTGTTCAAGTATAGTCCGACCTGACTAAACAACTCTGTTTTTAGTTCGGTCTAAGTTCTATCAATTCTCTTCAGGGCAGCTATTGCCAGCTTGACAGCATCAATCAACACTGTTTCATCTATGTTCTCTGGAGTGTCATCTAGTGTATGCCAGTTCTTAAGGAATCCCGCCTCTGATATGCCAACGATTGCTGTTGCACGAAGACCGGCTTTAATAAAGTTGGATGCATCGGTGCCGCCAAACGATGGTACTCCCGATGCAACCTCAAGTTCCTCTTCCCTCGCTGAATCAAGAACCAGCTCACAGAGTTCTGAAGTCAGAGTTGTCAGATACATTGGCTCAGCTGTCAGAACATAAAGAGATCCAGCGCCCACTCCATCAAAATTCAAGAGATATGCATTTTGCAGCTCCTCCTTGTGAGCTTCTGCAAACCGCTTCGAGCCACGCATGTTCTCCTCACAAGCAAATGATACCAGCCAGACTTCTGTTTGCTGGAGGGGAGCCTGCTTTAGCTTGTAGCATTGTATTTCATTCACGAGATGGGGCATCTCGTATTGTTCAATCTATTCTCCAATACAACTCAAGCAAGAATTATGTTTACTGAAGAAAGGCTTGCTACGGGCAATCTCGTAAGACTTGATTCCATTGCAGATAGAGTGATGCGTGCTGGAGGCTTGTTGGCGACAACTCCAACAGTCATTCTTATCAATAAGAAGACTCCATTTCTTGGGATGGCGGCTCTTACTTGGATAGTTTATGGGATATACGAAACCTTCATTCTATTGATTTAATTCGAGAGATGGCAGTCATTTTACTAATCAAATGGAAAATGGCATTACACTGTCATTAACAAATAGCGTATTGCAAGAGGGTCTGCTGAAGTCCTCCTGATTATATCGCTGGAACCTAGATATTTCCAACATTGGCTCAATCAGATTTCCTGAAATTGTGTTGTGCAAAAGCACGAAACTGAGATCCCTCAACGACATAGTATGTACGACTAGCATACCCCCCATAGCTAGTTAGACTATATTCAAGTATCACGCCATCCTCGAATCGATGGGCGTGAGCTGATTCCCGTGTGAATTTCCTATCAAGCCCCCATCGATCATGAAATCCTACGATTCTAGCAATTCGTACATCCATGATGTCATCACTATCACGATTCTTGGACAGAGTGCTGACTAACACCTCTTCCGTGATTTCAAAACCTCCTCTTCTGAGGAGGTAGTCGGTAACTTCTAGCTGAAGCTGACTCTCTGAATCCTTTTCGATAACATCTTCCTCGTCTTCATCCAGAAGTCTACTACCTATGATCCTTACTCCCGGTGAGAGTGACCTCTCTCCCTTCTTTCTTGCGATTAGGCCACTCTCGCGTACTTTTTTGGCTCTTTGCCTTGCCCATTCTCGCTTGCGCTCGAGTCCTGTTTCCTGCTCTTCTTTCTCAGTATCTGGCAGTTCTTGGTGCCTCCGTGATAAGCAAGTGGATCATTCGCCTATAATCTTCACCAGAACACGTTTAGACCTGCGGCCGTCGAACTCACCGTAGAAGATGGCCTCCCAAGGTCCGAGGTCGAGTCGTCCATTGGTGATGGCGATGACAACCTCTCGGCCCATGATCTGACGTTTGTGATGTGCGTCTCCATTGTCCTCGCCTGTACGATTGTGTTTATAGCGGCTGATAGGTTCATGAGGAGCAAGTTCTTCAAGCCAATGCTTGTAGTCATCATGTAATCCGCTCTCGTTGTCGTTGATGAACACGCTGGCAGTGATGTGCATGGCATTGACAAGGCACAGCCCTTCACTGACGCCACTCGCTGTAACTTCCTCTTGCACTTGACGTGTAATGTGAATGAAGTCCATTCGTGCTGGAACATTGAAGGTTAGGTATTTTGTGTGGCTTTTCATAGCGATTCATCTGACAAGGCCATTTCGTAAAAACGTTGTCAATAAAAGGACACAAAGTATGGATGCTAGTTTCACACGCGTTGTACAATAGACTCAAATCTTGCAAGATTGATTGTCAAGAGAATTTGACAAGATGGATTTTGACTTGTCAAGAAAGTTAGTGAAAATCGGTTATTAATCTAGAATTCCAAGTATTTCATGGTAATGACAAATGAAACCCGAATCTGAGAACGTGTTGAAGGCTCTGTCAAGTTCAACACGGAGGACAATAATGAGGCAGATCTCTGGGAAAGGTAGTGCAACCTATACAGAGATTATGCATGTGCTGAATCTCGATCCATCACTCATGAGCGGCAAGTTCAATTATCATCTGAAGGAGCTCCATGAAGCGGGATTGATTGATAGAACAAATGGTGAATATAGAATTACAGACCTGGGAAAGAGGGCACTGATCCTTGTGGATCAGGTCGCCAAGGATGTCAAGATTGACCGCTATGGTGTTCTTTCCGCGGTCATGTCTATGAGCCCCACAAAGGAATTAGAGCTGTTCATGAGCCAGATGGGCTTCATGATAGGATGCATGTTCACCATATTGATTGCCATTCCAATGGTGTTGAGCTACGGAACGTGGGGAGCAGTATTCTGGCTATCTGCTTTTGCCACGTTGATAGGATCAGTCGTGTTCATCGGGTCATTAGTGAGAATGGTAGGAATCATCAGGAAGTACAAGCTCGGATTCTCCTCGTTTGTATTCCTTTCATCAAACTGGTTCTTCATCAGGTCGCCAAATAGGAACAACTTCTTCATCATCACTATGCTCATCGTTGGATCCGCCATGAGTATTGCACTCGGATTTCTACTTCCCTATACTGGGGATGTCCTGTTATTCTCCCCGGAATGGATTGGACTGATTACGTCAGCGATTGGCTCAACTATCCTGAGTATTGTTTTCATTATCCGTGCAAGGAAAAAGGCGCATCATCTGGAGGATACTTCTGATGAGCAATGAAGACTCATCTGAGAAAATTGAGAACGTGTTAGAGGTTCTCTCTAATCCTCTTAGTAGATACATTCTTTCGGTCTTGGCTGGGGTAGATCCGGGAGTCTACGTTGGACCCGTTGAGAACAGTGTGGATAATGGAGAAGACATAGAGGAATCAGACATCTGAAGATTAAAGAGGGGGCAACAGCCTCCTCGACCATTTCTTTGGAAGAATTTGATCAAATTATAACGCTCACCGAATGTGAGATATTGCCATTACTAATGGAAACCACGAAATCTTTAATCCAAATCATTTCCAACAAATGATGTTCATATTTTCATATACTGGATTGATGAAATATGGCCAAAGTAAGTCCATTTGTGAAACTGCTGAGAGGTGAGTATGAGCTCACTGTTATTCTTCTTCTTGCAAGACTCAAAGGCAA
>JBHLQK010000174.1:0-6716 GCA_048884925.1 Candidatus Thorarchaeota archaeon | reverse complement strand
GAACCTGCAGTAGTCTGCCACGAGGTGTATCGGGAGTTCGAGGATGGTACAAGAGTCATTAAGGTCCTTAGAGGTACAGATCTGACAGTTCGACGCGGTGAGTTTGTGGCAATTGTAGGTGCATCTGGTTCAGGAAAAACCACTCTGCTAAATCTCATTGGCGGCCTTGATAGACCCACATCAGGAAGTATTCTTGTTGACAATATTGAGATCACAAATCTCAACGATGAAGAGATGTCAGAAATGCGCCGTCACAAAATCGGGGTTCTCTTTCAGGACCAGCACCTGCTACCAATCTTCACTGCGATAGAAAATGTACAGGTTCCCATGCTTTTGGACGAGGTGAGAGCACAAGAACGTCATGACAAATCCATGAAACTATTAGCTGCCGTTGGCGTGGACCACCGAGCACACCATATGCCTCATGAGCTCTCCGGAGGAATGCGTTCAAGGGTCGCTCTGGCACGCGCTCTGGCAAATGACCCTATTGTCCTTCTCTGTGACGAGCCAACAGGCGATCTTGACCATAAAACCGGAGGTGAGGTTATTCGTCTTATGAGAGACCTTGCCAAGAAAGAGAACCGTGCCGTCATCACTGTTACACATGATCCTGAAACTGCAAAAATGGCGGATAGAATTCTCCTTTTGCGCGACGGAATGCTCGTAGATGAGATGGTTGGTGAATTCTTTAGAGCCAGTGGAGTTGACATCGAATCGAAGTCTGTTGACACTTCAAAGCCCGATGATATGTCAGCGAAGGGGTGATTAGTTGGGGAAGCGGACAACGAATGGAAAGCAACTTCCAGGAAATCGTCTTTATGCTTTCTCATACGCAGTAAGCTCCATGAGAGCATACCCTTTCAGGGCACTTAGTCTTGCTTTAACGCTCAGCCTCGGAGTTGCTCTAATCGGTTCCGTGCTCATATGGGCTGACACTGGTGTTCAAGTCAGCGTTGACAACTATTTCGATAATAATGCCTTTCAGATGTTGTTGAAAAATCCTGCAGGACAAACAGCTGCACTTACATCCGCGCAAACATATATGACTAACAGTCCATTGATCGACTCCGCCTACCGGGTGAATTCTACCATAGGACTAGTATTTGGGACCCAATTGCCTGGCGATACAGTCTATGGGATTAATCAGCCTCTGTATACGGATGGAATGAAAGACTGTGAGGTAATCGTCGTCAGTAACGAGTTTCTTGATATTGCCAACCCGCAATTCAAGATCGAGGGAGATTTTCAGCTAACTCCTGGCGAAACACTTGTTTCAACGCAGTTTGTTAACTACGTATATGAAGTATTTGGGATCACACTTACAATCAATTCGACTTTAGATGTAGAAGTGTTGACTCGCAGACCAACTGGACAAACCGGACTTCTTCAGGATTTGGGCCGCACGAGTATGAAATCACTGAGAATAGTTGGTATATACGAGATTGAAGGATACAACTCTCTGATAGAACTTGCATTTGAATCCATGATGCGAAAGAATTACGACTTTATCCATTTTTACACACCAGTCTTAGGAATTCGTGATAGCATCATGGTTCTGCCTAGCGAATTCGATTCCACTGATATATCACAAGTCGGTTTCTTTGGACCTCGAAGCTTCATTCGTGCATCCAGTCAGAATCTTATTGCAACAGGCGTTGAGTCCATGGATGTAAATCTCTTGACATTGAAAGCCCGCGTTGATGAAGGCTACGAGGTCACCGTGGAAGGTCTGGGAGAAATACTGTACCTTCAGAGTATTGTAGACACGTATGCTGAAACCATGCCTCTTGCTCTTCTCAACCTACCTATCTTTATTTTGGCACTGTTCCTTTCTGTTTTTGCAGCTGATACTTTCATGGCCACGAGAAATGTTGAAGTTAGTGCTCTAAGATCGAAAGGATCGAGCTCCAGCCAAGTCTATGGCATTTTCTTCGCAGAATCTGTCTTTATCGCAGCATTTAGCATAATAGCAGGAGTTATTCTCAGTGTTCTATTTGCGGCATTAATCCCCTCTGCAGTTGGTTTCATGGTATTTGACTGGGAGATATACCAATTCTTTCTGGGTAGTACGGTCTTGAAGCCCGAGACAATCATCTTGGCAATACTTCTATGCATAGTTCCTCCGCTGCTGTTCATTCTGAACTCTGCAAGAAAAGCCGCAATGACTGAAATTGGCATGCAGCTAATGGAGATTGCAGAACCTATTTCGCAAGGTGGAGAAGCATACGGCTTCACCATCGGTGCTTCTATAGTATTGTTGGCAATGGTTGTCGGCTCGGTGCTATTCCTGCCTACCAATCCAATAATGCTTCTGCTTGAACTCGGTCTCGGCACAGCAGCATGGTTCTTTATGGCCTATAATGGATCTCGATTTTCAAGAGTTGGATTCGCAAAAATAACATCAAGAATGTCTTTTGTACTGGGAGAGAAGAACCTAATATCTGCAGGCAATCTCAGAATGCGAAAGGGACGAATTGTACCTCTTATGGTCGTTCTTGCTCTTACAATGTCTTCCACAATCGCATTCACCGTCCAAGCTGATAGTTTTAAAGCAGACCTAGACAAGGAGATTCGCTATGCAATTGGTGCAGACCTCAGGGTTAGTACTACACCCCGACCCTTCAGTTTCAATGACACCATAGAAGAGTATCCCGGTGTAAACAGGGCAACACCAGTTCTCAGGACTTGGGGCGGAATCGGGATAGAACGAATCACACTTGCAGGCATAGATCCGATTGAGTATTCCTTGATTGGCAACTTTGATGACTCCAGCTTTCCCGGACAAGATGCAAGCTTTATCCTATCTAGGCTAGCAGCAACTCCTGATGGAATATTGCTGAGCCAATATCATGTTGATAGATGGAATAAATCAATTGGCGATTCTCTCAACCTGGATGTCGGAGGTCGCCTATCCTCAGTTCTTATTTCGTTCACCATTGTTGGAATAGTACATAGCTGTCCTGGATTTGGCTATGCTTCTAGTGAAGATATTCCAGCTGCACGACTAGGAGCTGGTTTTGGCTTTCAGGCTGGTTTTTCAGGCCTAGGATTGGCGAACATCGACTACGTTTCTGAACTTGCAGATATATCATCAGTTTCTCTATTCTTTGCTGATTTGGTGTGTGTCACAGATCAAGAATTAGTTCTCCGTTCTCTTCGCGACATTGCTGGGGTATCTGCCATCACACCAGAGGCATTTGACCTGACCGGGTTTTCCTTTGGTACTGCCCTGTTTCTGAGTACTGTGGAAGGTCTCTTTTCAATTGGCTTTGCGATGTCATTAATCCTCAGCATGTTTGCCCTTACGCTCTTCTTGGGGTCAATTGTTCGAGAAAGGAAGCGAGACTATGCTATACTACGTGCAGTAGGCGGTTCCAAGCAGCAAATAGTGAGAGTAGTTCTCTCAGAATTCACAGGAATTGTGTTTGCATCACTTACCCTTAGCCTTGTTCTTGGCACTCTATTTGGCTATGTGATGAGTACCATCATCTTTTCCATGAGCCCCTTTGCACGAACACTTGCAGCCTTGATTACATTCCCAATTGGCTTTCTTACAGTAGTTCTGCTGATAGAAATAATTGCGATGATAGCTGGTGCCTACATTCCAGCAAAGGAAGCATCAAAGACGGACCCTGCGATTGTGTTACGAAACCTATGAGGAAATACAATGGTGGAGAAAAACAGATCAACCCAACTCAAGGGAAGCCCAATATGGGCACTGACCTATGCCATTACATCGATAAGGAACTATCCGATTCGAAATATGGGGATTGCTGTAGTGCTAGCTATTGGCATTGCTTTACCTACTACAGTTTTTGTTTGGGCTGACACTGGTACTACCATGGTAGTACATAATTATTTTGAAGAAGCCACCTATCAAATGAGTTTAAGGCTAAAATCCTCAGCTCTCTACGATTGGACAATTTTGGGTGAAATTCTTGCCTCCGCAAGCAATCATCCTCTTACAGAATATGCACATAGAGTCATTTCCACCGTAGGAGTCCTATCAAATGAAACATTGCCCTACTGGGGTTCCTATGACATTTATGGACTCAATTATCTGTACGGAGTGAAGGATTGTCGCGCAATATTCGTAGAAAACTATCTGCTTGCCAATTGGTCTCAAGAATTCGATTTTCAGGGCAAATTTTCATTAGAACCCGGAGAGATTCTAGTTTCGCAGGGATTTATCGATTACACCAACGAAGTCCATGGCATACAGCTTAGAATTGGTGATCAGATAGATATTGATCTAATCACTCACGAGCAGCGTAATTCTGGTCGAAACCAAAGGTCAGAGCTAATTGTGTCTCCTGTTGAAAACCTCACAATCGCAGGAATCTACCAAGCGAAGCTCGCCAGATCTCAGCTTATTGATGCTTTTCCAAGTATTTCGAGGAAGAATTGGGACCCACTTGCATTAGATAATGATCTTGTTCTCGGGGTAGACGACTCAGTAATGATTCTTTCTGAAGATGTCACAGAAAGCCTTGCTGAGGAGATTGGAGTCTTTGGCTATTTCAAATTTGAAATATTGATTAGAGCATCAGAGTCTGCCCTTCTGCAGGGCGGAGCAATTAATATTGGAGATAACCTAGTCAAATTCAAAACTCAGTTCGAAGAAACGTATCCTACTTATCAGGTGAGTGGATTACGCGATATCTGGAGAGTCGAATCGGCAATCAACACATTTCTTCAGAGCCAAATATTGACAGTCGTGGCCTTTCCGGTACTAATTATGAGCCTAATGCTGACTGTGTTTACTTCAGAAACATCAGTTTCCCGTAGAAAGGGTGAAATCAGCGCACTAAGGTCAAAAGGGGCCTCCTTCAATCAGGTTTTCGCGACTTTCATGTGGGAATCGCTATTCCTAGGTTTCATCGGACTTGCCCTGGGTATAGGTATGTCATTTGTCTTGGGGCCACTAATCGGATCATCCACTAACCTATTCATGTTTGATTTCAATCTCTATGGTCAGTTTGCTGAGAATCTATCAATTTCGCCTCTCGCATTGATAATTGCTATAGCCATTGCCATGTATCTCCCAGCAGCATACTTGCTCCACGTTGCACGAAGGATTGATGTTTCAGAGGTTGGTCAACCAATCTCCGAACAGGCTGAGGAAGGCGCTGAGATGGGTAGCATCTGGCGATATGCAGTTGGACTCGGCGTAGTGCTTTCTGCTCTTATGGTATTGCCTATGATTGTCTCCCCATCAGGGACTGTGGCTGTAGGTCAGATACTTATATCGACTCTCCTGCTCTTTGTGGCATCGTATCTTGGATCCCGAACAATGAGACTAGTGACAGCCAAGCTCTCTGGCAGTACGAACTTCCTTCTGGGAGAGAAATCCCTTTACCTGAGCCAATCTCTGAGGAAACGAAAGGGTCAGTTCATACCCCTCCTCGTCATTCTCACAATTACATTAACAACAACAACAATGATGCTGGTTCAGACAGCCAGTTTTGAAGCCACAATGCAGAACGAATTGGCATATTCTATTGGCGCTGACATGAGAATTGAATCAGATCCCAAACCACTAAACTTCAATGAAACCCTCAGACACTATCCAGGGGTGATTGCATCCACGCCTGTCATTGAAACATGGGCGCAAGTTGGCACAACCAGATTTTTCCTTGAGGCTGTAGATGCATTGGACTATATGAGAATAGGTACATTCTCAGAACAGAGCTTTGTTGGAAATGACTCAACATCAGTATTAACAGCTCTCGATGCTCAGCCAAATGGGATTGTTATTAGCAAGTTCTATTCAGAGCTATGGAACAAGACAATAGGAAACAGCATTCTGGTCTACTTTGGAGGCGAAAATGGAACACGTATTGTATCCTTCATGATAGTGGGGCTGGTTCTGAGTGCTCCGGGATTTGGCGTCGCATCGACAGAAGGTTTCGCTGGGGCTTCCTTTGCATCGCAGTTTGGATTTCAAGTGGGTCAAGGTGGATTTGCATTAGTAAATCTGAGGTTTATCTCCGAGGTCGGCTCACTCTACATGTCAAAGCTGACTTTTGTTGATGCAACCTGCTATACAGATGTACAACCAATGATCGTGTCACTTCAGCAGGAAAAGAACCTCAACGTCTATACTCCTCAGACATTTGATGTAAACACTCAATCAATATCAATACGGCTGTTTCTCTCAGGAATCCAAGGCTTGACGACAATCTCCTATCTCCTGTGTACAGCGATGGGCCTGTCGGCAATAGCCCTCTTCTTAGGCTCTGCTGTCCTTGAGCGACGTTCCGAATACGCACTGTTCAGAGCGCTAGGCGGCACTCAGAGACAGGTGATCTCAATGGTATTTGGAGAATTCGCGGGGTCAGTGGTCGCAGCCATCTCTATTAGTGTAATCTTGGGCTTCTTCTTTGGGTATGCTATGAGTGTACTGACTTTTGGTATATCGCCATTTACACCCGTTCTCCCTGAAGTCTTGGCATATCCATTCCTGATGATGCTAGTGACGATTGCGGCTGAAAGCGCAGTAATGCTTGCATCCTGTTACATTCCTGCAAAGCGTGCAGGTGCAGTGAATCCTGCGACCGCATTAAGAAACTTGTGAGGTATGTATTATGTTTAGAACTAAAACCAGTGCGCAGCTCACAACTCTTATTTGCGACATAACAAAATTTGAGGTTAGTGGCTAAGATGGTCAGTGCCGAATCGCTTGATTTGTATGGGGCATACCCTGATGATGTTGT
>JBHLQK010000173.1:0-6724 GCA_048884925.1 Candidatus Thorarchaeota archaeon | reverse complement strand
GGCGTCTTTGAAGTTAGTATCAATTCCACAGTTCTTAGTTCAAGTCTTGTATACAAATGGAATGTTACAATTCTAGTGAATTGGAATGGAACTTCCCCCTACTATCTAGATGATCAGACTGCGATACTTGTGACAACCTCTAATCGACAGGGAGTAGTCAGTCCATCGCAAGTGACCACGGCACCCATGGGAGATAATGTCACCTTGAGTTTCACCTACAATGACCGAAACACTGGTGAATCAATCTCAGGTGCAATAATTGGTTTCAATTGTATTGAACGGCCAGAGCTTGTGGAGGGCAATGACTATTGGATTCTAGAGAGAACTGGACCGGAAAGCGGAACTTATACAGTCTACGTTGACAGTCTTGCACTAGGTCAAACTGGGCAATTCACATTCATGCTAAGCGTATCTTGGAATCCACTCTTAAGTCCCTATTATGCCAACTTGACTGGCATACGGATGTCTGCCGCAGTAAGACTGGTCTATGCATCAGCATCTTATGACCTTCCTTCACCCTCAGTTGTGCCGTTTCTTGATAACATCTATTTTGTGCTAAATCTCACAGACACAGATCATGTCCAGCAGATAGATGGAGCTGAAGCATTCATCACTCTGGAATACAAATCAAGCGGACTTCCTCCGCAGATTTGGAATGTTGCCCCGCTTGGAGGTGGATTATACAACATAACGGTGAGTATGTCAGATTCAATAAATCCTGGATTACAGTACTTCATAGTAGGGATTGACTACCAACCCTTCCAGCCGCTTCAGTTCGAAGCACCTTTCGTGGTTCGACTTCGTAACGCCATCTTAACTGGAACTGTTGGTCCTACAAACTATGCAGGATACTCTACATATGCTCTTGTAGACCTCACCGACTTTGATGCAGGAGATACGCCTCTAGATGGTGCAAACCTAGGTATTGAGTGGGGAGACGCTTCTAGCTGGATTAATCTTGGAAGCGGGATATATAATATCACTCTGGACACAACGAATCTGAACTATGGCATTCAGAGCCTGAATATAACTGCAACACTCCCGTTCTACTCAATCCAACCCCTGCACATGTCAGTGAACCTTCTGAGCGTGCCTTCAGATTTGACAATCTCTTGGACAGGACCAAGAATCAACAATCCGACCGAAATCTATTGGGGAGAGCAGCTGGAAGTGTTCGCTGCATACGAGGACACTTTGCGTGGTTTATTGATTCAATACGCCCAAGTGACATACACATGGATTGGAGGTAACGGTAGCTTTTCCACTACTCTCATTCCAGGCAACTACTCAGCATTAATTGACACAATAGGTGGTTCTACATCCAGCACCCTGATGCTGACTGTAACTGCTAGGGCACCAAACTATCTGCTGGCAACAGAACAGGTTGTATTCAGATTGCTTCCACGGCCTATGGACTTAGCACCAGAGAATGGGCAGTATTCATTTAGTGTGAATCAGCGAAGCGCGAAAGATATCACCGTCTTTCTAGAAGACACTCTAAGCGGGCTTATTATCACCGGAGCCACCCTTTATGCAAATTGGGAATTTGGTAGCAATATCGCCTTAATCGAGAAACTCGGTATGCCAGGATACTACTGGTTTACTGTGTCCACTGAGCTTGCCCTAACTATATCCTATCAAATCACCATCAGTGCCATGAAGCAAAACTACACATCGTCTTCTCTTGCACTGACTATGACTGTCACTCAAATACTGCTTGGTCTCGAACCAGATGCCCTAACAAGCGCCTATCAATATACATCGATTAACTGGTCTCAAATTGTGAGGATAGGAGTATATGTTGTCCTTCCTGATGCAAATGTATCTCTCCCAACATGTACTGTAACATGGTATTCTCCTGAATTAGCTGCAAATGGTACCCTTTTGAACGGCTCATCAATTGGAGGCCCAGGCTATTTCTACTTCGACTTCGATACATCTCTGACAACAGCAACGATCCATAATTTCAGGATAACAGCCAACGCAGTTGGTAGCAACTTTACTCAAGCTGTGTACTCATTTGTACTGGTCATAAGGAATTTGCCAACTACTACTCTTGCACCAGGATATATGAGTATCAAATGGGGATGGATCGGTCTCATAAACTTAACATACCAAGACTTGTATCATGGAGTTGGCATTATTGACGCAGATGCCTCATTCTCATGGGCTCTTGGCTCTGGTATCCCGCAGCAACAGGGCAATGGTGTCTATAGCATATTTGTCAATACGTCTCTTGTCAGACCAGGAACCTACCGGATATCAGTTGGATTCAGTAAGCTAAACTATGATGATTCAGAGAGTAGCATTACTTTCCGTGTCGAACCAGCACCAACTGAAGCGGTCATACTCGCACCATCCTACTACTTCGGAGATCAAAGTGGTACTCTACTGCATGTTCCCTATGGAGAAGCAATAACGGTTTCCATTCTATACAATGATACATACAAGAATAGAGGTGTCGCAGATGCAATCATTGTCACAGCCCTGTATTCTGGGCCAGGATTCTTTGAGAGAGATCTCGATATTCAAGGTACACCACTGGGAACCTACAACTTCAACTTTGATTCAAATGAGTGGGAGTTGTTGGATCATTTCATCTTCACCGTTGCTCTATCTCTTGAGAATCGGACTTCAGCAGGCTTGGTCTTCGAAATCGAGATTATCGAAATTCCAACGCGACTGGATGTAATTGGTGGATCAGTTCTATCGCTGCTGTTCAATCAGGAAACATCTCTTGAAGTAGTCTACTATGATATTTGGCCAGGACATGATTCGGTAGGCATAACTAATGCGGACCTTGCAATCAAGGATGACATTGGTACGTATCTCGAGGTTACTAGTATAACACCAGGAAGTGTAGAGGGGCACTATGTCATCACAATTGTAGCTTTGAGAAGCACCGGCACCATAGGTTTCGATATTGCTGCAAATAAAACGAATTTCGAATCGCAACACGTACGAATCACTATCTCTGTCAGTCCATCTGAAACAGACATCCTTATACAGAATGCAATGACGTTTGGCTCCGCGCTCTTTATAGCTTTGGCTCTCATTGGGGTCTTCTGGATGAGAATTCTCAAAGTTCCGAAGATGGTGAGGAAGATCTCTGCTATGCTACGGCAGCTATCACGAGGGAAGGTGCCCAAGGCTGATAAGACGATAAAGAGTAGACATAAGCTAGTTTCAGACTTATTCAATGAGATAGGTGAACCTATAGGTCTCTCTAGGGGAACTGAGGGCTTAGCAGCAGAACCAATTAGCATTGAGATTCCTGTTATTGAAGAGATGATCATTGACCTTTCAATACTCACAGCCATGACACCGGAAGAGCTTGAAGAGTTCAGACAAGCTGTGTCGAAAATGAAAGTTAGTGAACAGGTTTCCTTTGCTCGTGAAGTGATATCTCAGGAAGCTGTTAGGATTGCTCGTGAGAGAAATATGACTGTCCAAGAGGTCCTTGAGGAGATACGAGAGAAGAGAATCAGCTTGATTGGCGGTGAGATAACGGATAGCAGACCCCTTTCTCAAATCTATGGAATAAGTGAACCAACCGAATGGGCAGAAGTGAAGAAGCCAACGGAAGAGCGTCTCACAGAATCAGAGCTCACAGTAATGCGCAATCAGCTTTTAGCCCGAGGACTTCCAGCGCATGAGGTTGATTCATTAATTGAACAAGCAAGACAACTACCCAAGGATGTCGGGGAAATGCTGCTCAAGGGCGTTGGACAAGCTGTTGATATGCATGAAACGAAGGAAGATGTAGCATTTCTTACTGAGTCAGAAATCGAAATGCTGAAGGTTCAGCTAAGGGAAGAAGGAGCAACCCTGCAAGAGATAGAAACGATTCTTGAGCAAGCTAAGGCAGTACCTAGAGCATTAGCTATGCAACTACTAGACGGATTCAGACAAGATCGCGAAATAAAGAAAGCACCAGAGCCCCCAGAAACGATGACTGAGGATGAGTTGGTAGCGCTCCGTGGCAGGCTGTTCATAAAAGGAACACCAGAGGATGAGATCGAGAAAATCCTCGAACAAGCCAGAAAGGTTCCAAGGGAACTTGTTGCTGAATTCCTTCAAGAAGTGGAGGGACTTGCTCCGGTCGAAGAAGATGCCGTGGAATTCGAGGATAGACTTAGTGAGATTGAGATCGAAAATCTCAGGAAAGAGCTGAAAAAGAGAGGACTCCCGAAGGAGGAGATAGAGTCTATTATTAAGCAGGCACGTAATCTTCCTAGCGCCCTAGTTGATGAACTACTGAAAAGCATTGACTCTGATAAGAGATAGTCCCAGTAGTCTGCAGAGAATTGGCACAATTCTTTGGTTGTCGAATCATCGCTTTATGACATGGGATTCAACAGATGGCATGCTCGGTCTCTCACTTGCTAGCCAGAGATCAATGATAGACTGAAGCAATTCTGATATGCCCTTGCCTGTAACACTGGACGTTTCCATGAATATCATCGGATGGGAGGAACCGTTTTCGCCCAGTTCCTTCGCGACCTTGTTGCAGAACTCCTGCCCTTCCTCTGTTGACACTGGTGGTTCAAATTCCTCATCATCTCCAAAGACAGGATGATCTCTGAGATCAGTCTTATTTCCTACTATGATAATTGGAGGAGGAATCAAGAATGTGCTAGTCAGCTCCTTAACCCAGAAATCAAGACTATCAAAGCTCCATCTGTCAGCGACAGAATATACTAAGACAGCAATTCCTGTCCCAGTGAAGAACTCTTGTCGTGGTATTCTTGCGGCCTGTGAACCTTCAAAGGTCCACACATTTAGGCCAACTAGGCTCTCCTCATGATCGACAACATCTCGATAGACAAAGGGTAAATCTTCAGCCTCTTTGAGATTGCATTCAAAGAGGATGCTTTTCACACCTACTTGCTGTTCTCCAAGGACCAGGGCTTTCAGCTCATGTGAGTCTCCGAGGAGTTCAGGAGCTGGTTCCTCAGTGGGTCTAACATCCTCTAGAGATTCCATCTCACCCTCATCATCCCAGATGAACTTCGCTCTCCTGGGTTCTGTTTCTTCTGAGGCCTTTGTTCTAGGGGTAGGCGTATTAACTGGGAGATTCTCCCAGTGGAAATTGTAGATTAGCTTGACAGCTTCTTCACTCTGAGGTACATCATCCCAGATACTGGGTTTATCATCTATGGGGCTATCTATCGAAGATTCCACAGGAGCTTCCACAGAAGCCTCTATAGGAATTTCAGGTTTGACATCCGGCAATTTGATTTCTTCTGAAATGACAGTGTCCAATGTGAAATCGTCTGTCTTTTTCGGCCTTAGGACAACATAATTCTTTAGATCCTCTGTGACCTCAACTGTGCCCATTGGTGATAGGAATTCATCCTTTAGGGCATCAACAACATTCAGTGCACGTGAGAGCTCGAGGATGTCTTCTTTAGTCAAGTCGTCTTCAGATGGGAATACATCGACATCCGGAAGACCAACTCGCTTGAGAATGAACTTCAGTATTGTAGTAGGCGCATTGTATCCTCTGAGGTAGGCAAACCTTTGAAGCTCTTCTAGAACCTCCATGAAAGCTCGACCAGCATACTTGATCCGCTTCATGACACCTTGGTCAACGGCATATATTCTGTTGGTCTTGAGACTTATGTCCATGGTTGTTCCAGGGACTTTCATGACGAAACTACACTCCGAAATATCTTATGTCTATTGATATTACATTAAAATTAATGCTATTCATACATATTAATTATTCGCTCATATCCGGATTGTCAAAAAATGGAAAGGTCTGTTGAAATTTGAAAAGATTCGCCTCAAGAATCCTAGGTTGAAGAACCGCCATATATTGAAATGAGTAGGATAAATAAATCTCAAAAGACTGAACCAGTCAGCGCCTCCAAGTGAGTGAGAGTCGTGATTTACGTCAAAGTGACATCTGCAGATGGGACATCCGAATCAATCCCTTTTGCGAATGAAGAAACTAGTGTGGACCTCTCAAACAGGTCTATCATGGCAATCAATCTCAGTCCTCTGGAAGGCATGGAGAATTTGGAGATTCTAGACCTAAGCCATAATAGTCTTATGACAATTGATTTGACAGTTTTGGCATTTTGTACCCCTCTCCACACTTTGAAACTTGATTCGAACCATCTTCGGGTGATTGATGTCAGTCTCTTGAAATACTGTGCCAATCTTGAGCATTTGGACATTAGTCAAAATGAACTCATCAGAATAGACCTTGAGCCTCTTGCTGAATGTCTGAATCTTAAGGTGCTTGATCTGCATAACAATCGTTTGATGGCATTGGAATTAGCTTCGCTTTCTAGATGTCTAAGACTTGAAGAAGTGAACCTACTTGGCAACAAACTCATGAGATTAGACCTGAGCGCTCTCTTCTCATGCGCTTCACTTCATACTCTCTCCATCCCAGATGAAACCAAACTAATATCCTGGAAATTGCCAGGCATGGAGATTCTAAACCCGCCAGCACTTAATGCGTTGATCGAAGAAGGCCGCATTGAGTTTCTTTCTGGTCAGAGTGCAGACGCGTGACGAAATATTACTTAATATATATTCATAGTATATAATAATGCCAATGCCTGTACAAGAATATCTTATTTTCTTTCGTTTGGCCTTTCATTTTGGTCCCGTATTTGCCTCGATTAGTGGGAGTTGTAAATATGAAGAAGCCAGCCGCAGCTTTTATGCTGTTCATTATCTTCCTCCTCCCTTCTGTGGGAGGCCCCGA
>JBHLQK010000172.1:0-6736 GCA_048884925.1 Candidatus Thorarchaeota archaeon | reverse complement strand
TGGGAGATTTCCAAATACGAAATGGGCGTCAGTGAGCGCACTGTGATGGTTCAAGGTGGGAACTATGAACTCGTCATGACCCGCTGGCCGAAGACCAATGTGCCAATCGACTACGAGTTCTACAAAAGTATCGGAATCGACAAGAAGTGGATGAACTACGAGTGCTGGGCATGGACCAAGGAGGAGCTCGACTTCACCCTGAAGAAGATTGATGAGGTCTACAAAGATTACGAGGTGAAGTACTCGAGGAAGACTCCTCAACAGGACCTGCACCCAAAGCAGGTGGCATCACGCCTCAAGAAGCCAAATAAGATTGCCATTCCATACTCCCTATGGCAGGCAGGGTTCCTGTTTATCACATGGTACTGCCCATGGCTTGAGTCCAGCAAGATGATGGATGAATACTGTGCTGCGATGGAGAACTACGGCTTCCCGCCGACCATGTGGGTTGCATCCATTGATCACGCCAGACAAGCAATTGTCATGCCTATCCTGTGTTTTGACAGTACCGAGCCGGGCATATTGGACAAGATCAGAGAGTTCAATCTCGAAACCACGAAGAGTTTCCTGAAGCAAGGATGGCTGAACTACAGACCAGACCCGTTCGTCCACGCTCCGGAGACCTTCAGCAAAGCAAAGGAATACTACAGGATGCTGGTGAAGTTCAGGAAGGTCCTAGACCCGAACCTCATCCTGCACCCCGGACGGTTGGCAATCCCGTGGGAAACTGTAACCAACTTGCCGAACCCCTTTGAGGAGTGAAATCTAGGAGGAGGAAAAAGTTACGCAACGTAACACCTTTAATATAATCGGAGAAATAGGAGGAAGATGGACATGGTAACACTAGAGGAACTTCGCAGAATCAACGCACGATGCATTCACTGTCGAGCCTGTCAGTATGCATATAGCGGCGAGCCTGATAAAGAGGGGGAAACTGAAGAATACACTGGAATGCTTCAGGGTTGCCCCGCAGGGATATACTTCGGATGGGAGGGCTACTTCAACTCGGGCAAGCAATGGATGGCTCGGGCTTTCTTGAATGGCGAGTTGCCAGCGAGCAAGGAACTGCTTGAGGTAGCAGAAGCGTGTACAACGTGCGGCATGTGCGAAACACAATGCCCCAACTACATCGACACGGTTCACGTCACGGAGGCACTCAGGGCGGCTGTCATCGAGTCAGGCATTGAGCCACTTGACAAACACAAGGGCTTTGGGACTCGAGTTAGAGACCCCAACATGAAGAACCCATATGCTGAGCCCTTTGAGGAACGTACTAAGTGGTTCAGCGGGGAAGTTGACAACAAGGATGTGAAGGTTGCATATTTCGTCGGTTGCACCGGGGCTTATCGACAACAGCACGTAGCCGACCACACGGCATCTATCTTGAAGAAACTCGGATTTGACTTCACTGTGATGAGTGAAGAAGTCTGCTGTGGTTCCCCCTTGTTGAGAACAGGTCAGAGGGACGTGTTTAGAGAGGTCATGGAGAAGAACCTGGAAATTTTCAAAGACTTCGACCTGCTCGTCTACTCATGTGCAGGCTGCTACAAGACCTTCCGCAACGACTATCCGAATATGAGCGGGAAACCACTGCCTTTCAAAGTTAAGCACACTGTGGACCTTGTATACGAGTTGCTTAAAGAGGGCAAGCTCAAAATCAACAAGGAGTACGCTGAGAAGGTCACCTGGCATGACCCCTGTCACAGCATTCGACATATTGGTCTGGCGATAAAGAAGGATATTCTTGAGAATTCCGATAACTGGCTTCTCGATGAGAGGAATGCAAAGAAGGCAGAGGCTGAGTACTACGAGATGCCGAGAGAGGTCCTTCGAGCTATTCCAGGACTTGAGCTTCACGAGATGTATCGGATCAAGGGAGATAGCTTTTGCTGCGGAGCAGGTGGAGGCGTCAAGGCTCAATTCTCGGAAATGGCGATGGCAACAGCCAAGGAGAGAATGAAGGAGGCGGCCTCAACCGGTGCGGATGTCATCATGACATCATGTCCATTCTGCATCACTAACTTCAATGACGCAGTCAAAGCGCTCAAGAAGGAAGAAGAAGAAACCGGCAAGAATCTTTCCGATGTAGGCTCGAAGATGAAGGTCGTTGAGCTTCTGGAAGTCCTTGACCAGTTGATAGAATAAGCTTAGATTCAGACCCTGCCTAGTGCAGGGTCACCTTCTCATTTTTGTCTTTCAAAATGCTGCGCAGTTAGCAATGGATAATATGCATGTTAGATTCGTCAAAAGTCATGAATCAAGAAACCGTTTCCAAACAAGATCTCCAGATAGCTGCAGAACTATATGGGTTAAATGGTGAAGGTCTGGAGTTCGAAGGAGGGATTGAGAACTCGGTCTATAAATATGAGAAGAATGGCCAATCGTTCTTCCTGCGTTTTGGAGATATCTCTCACATGAGCTTCAATCTGGTAAATGCAGAGATTGATTGGATGCTCTATCTATTGGACAGAAACATCCCTGCTGTAAAGCCTGTTGCATCCGATAATGGACTCTTTGTAGAGAGAATTGGTACAGGCAGCAACTCCTATAATGTCGTAGCCTTTGAAAAGGCAGAAGGAAACCAACTGGACTTCGGAGATCCTCATAGCTGGAATGACTCTGTGGTCAGAAATTGGGGAAAGACCATTGGTAGAATGCACTCGGTCACCAAAGATTACAAGCCCAAATCATCACGAAGATATGAGTTCAAACCTGAGCTAGACTTGCCTCTCATCAAGAGAGAGAGCAAGAAGGTCATTAACAGTATCAGTGATCTCTTCCAGCGAATGCATGAATTGCCTAAGGGAAGAGAGGTATACGGGCTCGTTCATTCAGATATCCATGTAGGAAACTTCTTTGTCAAGAATGACAAGATATCAGCGATTCTAGACTTCGATCGTGCCTGCTATAAGTGGTTCATTTCTGAGGTCGCTATCGCTCTATACTATCCACTTTACATCACATCACTTCGGGAGAATTCTCTAGAACAGAGGAAATTCGCAAGTGAATTCCTGCCAATATTCCGAGAAGGTTACGAGTCTGAACACAGGTTGAATGAATCTTGGAATGAACACCTCGACATGTTCATTCGAGTCAGAGACGCGATTCTCTTCATGTACTTACCGTCTGATGTTCCAGAAGCCCTTCGCGAGAGGTTCAGAAGGAGAATCGTTGGAGAAGACCCCTACACAGAAATATATTGGGACGCATTGTAAAGTTGGATATATCATTCTTCACATAGGCCTGCGGTGTCCTGGTCGAATTTCGTTTGAATAGCTGAATCTTTTGGGGAGCCTTTCTATTTCACCGTCGACGAAGCAAGATAACTACAATTGCGACTATTCCAATTGAAAGCGTAGCTATTATCAAGGGAAACTCAGAAGTTGCAGAATCAGTTGGAATCGACGGAGACCCATTGGTTGTGGTTGTGGTGGTTGTACCAGGCAATTCAGTACCAGCTACATCTGCCAGCCAGATTGACACCTTCAGCAGCAACCCCCACTCAGAGTCAGGGTCATTTAGGTCATCGAAGATAGAGGTGCCATCTCTGGCATCACCCTCCTCATATTCGGGATGAGGGCTCGAGAGGAATACTGTACCCAACTCATATCTGCACACAATCATTGCTGCTTCTCCATTAGTCGGGTAAGTCATAATTGGGATTGCATCAGCCATTCCGGGCCCATAGAAATATGACGATCCCCAGTACAAAGTCGTATAGTTCTCTGGTTCACTTGACAGATCTGGTCCAGTTGAGCTTCTGTTGACAGTAAAGTCCATCAGATAGGTTCCGGTACCCGACACTGCGCCACTGTAGGATCCATTGAATAACCCAAGACCCGCATTTGTTCCGAACAATGACCCGCCACAAATTCCGAAATAGGATCCACCACTTGCTACAAAATCCTTGACCAATTCTCGTCCTTCTTCCTCAAGCTCATAGGAATATCCAAGCGTTGAGCCCCCTGGAAAAACCAAGATGTCACAGCTATCGAGGGTGGCATTTCTGATTCCATCTCCATCAACATAAACAGTTGCGGCATTCATCCAATCAAACATGTTCTTGAGCGCGATGGCACTATGGGGAAGAGCGCTTGTGCCGTTGTAGACTGCAACATTGATCCCTGTCAAATCTGTTCTGCTGGACTCAGAATAGGTATGACCCAAAACGGAGGGAGGACTCGATATCAGCGAAAGCGGAATTAATAGCGCGATGAGGAAAAAGAGCACTATTGGTCTGAGCGAACCCGTTAATCGTCTTGACATGATACGCACCTGGATTGAAGTGATACTGATTTAGTATGATTATAACGAGTAGGTTCAGCGCAGCGTAGATTGGTCTACGATTTCTTCTGGCGATGAAAAGAAGGGTGTATAATCTTGGAAGATTAACTCTCTTTCAATAGATACGCCATCACAATCATTACCTCCATCACTAAGGCCAATATGATTATCGGAGGTAAGAAGGATCCAGTCAGGTCAGTAAGATACCCCACAATTGTCGGACCTAAGAATCCAAACAATGCACCGATTGAGAAGTATACTCCACTTGCAGCTCCAGTGTATTCAGCCCCAATATCAGGAATGTCCATCAGAACAACCAAGAGAATCGGCATCATTGCACCGCTGAATATTCCGTAGATAGCAAGTGAGGTAAGGAGAAGCAATCCAGATTCGACAGCTACAATAATTATTGAGATGCCTTGAAAGAGCAATATGACAACGATCACGGGTCTTCTTGAACCAGCCTTGGCTATGCCAGGTATGAATATACTCCCGATGAGGCCAATCCAGGTTGGGAAAGAAGCCAATATTCCTGCCTCAACTGCATTGAAACCCTTCGACTCCAATAGAGCAGGAAGCCAGTTACCAAATCCATAGTAAATGAGAAATCCAGAAGTCCCTATTATTGCGACCATCCAAACAGACTTGAGGCCAAGTAGGCTTCGCACTATTTTTCTCAAGGGAGGCGTCACGCGCCCTACCTCTACTATTGGAGTTGGCATTTTGACCAAGAGAATCCATGCACCAGCTATCAGGAGTCCTATGAGCCCATAGAGTAAGAAGGTACTACGCCAAGTACCAACAAAAGGGATGATGAGTGCATTTGTCAATGCGAGTGCTATGGCGGACCCTATGATGAAGCCAGTCATGTATACTCCGGAAGCTAATCCACGCTCTCGACCCTGAAATGCAGAAGCGACTACTTTTGGAAGCCCGACCGAAATGGTTGGCCCACCTATGCCAAATATTAGCACAGTGAGAAACAATGTTTCGAAGTCTGCTGCAAACACGCGAAGAATAGCAGACGAGGATATCAGGATGAGACCAGCAGTTATCATCTTTCTGTGGCCAATCCGATCGATGATGACACCTGTTGGAATGGCAAATGGGACGTACATCAGAATCACAGAACCAAGTATTGCGCCCATTTGAGAGAAAGTCAATGAGAGTTCGTCAGCAATTGTAGTTGCAAGAGGGGGAATTGAGGAAAGAATGAGGCCAAACGCAAAATACACGAACCATGCTAAGGCAAGGATGACCCATCTATAGGGGTCCCTTTGATTCAAAATATCCTTCTCCATGTGCATGACACCATTTGACCGATTTACGAAATGAATATGTTCAGTGTAAAAAAGGTGGTCCTGATCGATGATGTATCAGAAGGCTTCACGTCACCGCTTCTTCCTCTGTTGCTTGTCTTGCCGAGGCTTGCAGAGCGGATGCAAAGGAAATGCCACTTAGGTATCGTTCACCGGAGTCCGCTAGCAGTACTACCAGAAACGCATCTTTCACGCCCTTCTCGTGCAACTCTTTTGCCACTTGCAGTGCACCCCACATAGCTGCGCCTGAGCTCTTGCCAACAAGCAATCCTTCCTCAAAAGCTAAACTCCTCGCAATGCATTCTGCTTGAAAGCCACTCACATACATTCTCCTGTCGAGTACAGATGCATCAAATATCGAGGGGGTGTCATTCCGGTTCAAGTTTCTCATGCCTTGGATAAACGACTCTATGTCAGGTTCCACAGAGATGATCTCAATCTCATCGAGCTCTTCCTTGAGGCGTCTAGCCACTCCCATAAGAGTGCCGGAAGTGCCTAAGCCACCAATAAAGTGTGTGACCTTTGCATCGGTGTCCTTCAGGATCTCCTCAGCTGTTGTTTTATAATGGGCATGCCAATTAGCAGGATTTGCGTATTGATTAGGAGAGAAGTATTTCTCTGGTTCCTCAGCTAGTTTTCTCTCGACATATTTTCTTGGACCATCAACTCCTTCCTCTGCAGGCGTCAGAGTTACCTGAGCACCATATGCCATGATTATCTTTCTTCGTTCAATGGACATGGACTCGGCCATTACAAACTCGCACTCGTAGCCTTTGCTCGCACAAATCATAGCGAGTCCAATGCCAGTATTTCCGCTCGTGGGTTCGATTATTATCTTGTCAGGTGTCAAAAGACCCTTGCGTTCAGCATCGTCCAGCATGGATAGCGCAACTCGGTCCTTCACACTCCCGCCCGGATTCATGCGTTCTAGCTTTGCCAGAATCAATACATCAGGGTAAGGATTGATTTTTCTCATTCTAATGAGTGGCGTATTGCCAATCAGCTGTCCAATCTCTTCGTAGTATTTCATGAGTTCACATATCCCCAGCAATTAGCTATGTCCAGCTAGACATTCAGTTTCAAATCAGTATCAAATGCACTTTACAATAGTTAAGTGTTTATGTAGAAGCAGA
>JBHLQK010000171.1:0-6777 GCA_048884925.1 Candidatus Thorarchaeota archaeon | reverse complement strand
AAGCATGTGTATCACATGCTAGACGATGACTGTATCAGAGATATCATGGAGAGAGCTAAAGAACATGTTGCTGGAAAGTGAAGCAGCCTGCACGCATTGTGCAAAACATGAGGAGGAAGACACCAATTCCAACATGACTGAGAAATATGTCTTGGCTAGTCTTTCTACCATCACCTGGGTTTCAGGATTACTGACAGAGCTCTTCTGGCAGAATCATCTAATTGTCTATATTCTATCAATTGTTTCAATACTACTGGCTGGGAGATGGATCATCCCAAGAGGACTACGTGGTGCTGCGAAGATCCATTTGGATATCAATTTCCTAATGACCTTCGCGGCCTTTGGGGCAATCATTATTGGTGCGCCTTTGGAAGGTGCAGCGGCAATATACCTCTTCTTCATCGCCAACCTTCTAGAGGACAGGGCAAGTGAAAAAGTGAGAAATGATATCCAGAGTCTATTGGAGCTCGCTCCACCTACGGTATCCATCAAGACTGCCTCTGGCATAGTGGAGGCTCCAGTGGAATCCGGGCAGATAGGCGAGATTTTTGTAGTCAGACCTGGTGAAAGAATCGGACTTGACGGAATTGTCGTGTTTGGGACAACAAACGTGAATCAAAGTCCCATTACCGGAGAATCGGTTCCTGTATCCAAGCAGATTGGGGATACTGTTTACGCTGGAACAATCAACTTGGACGGCTCCATTGAAATTGAGGTTGCCCATCCTTCAGACGAAACCGTGCTATCTCGTATTGTTTCCCTCGTAGAAGAAGCACGTGCAAGAAGGTCCCCCACTGAAAAGCTAGTTTCAAGAGTATCGCACCGCTACACTCCAATTGTAGTCCTTGCCTCGATAACAATGACGATTTTGACTTTCGCCTTTGGCTTCACATTGCAGGATTCAATCTATCGGGGACTCACGTTGCTTGTAACGTCATGTCCTTGTGCGTTTGTAATATCTATACCAGTGAGTATGGTCAGTTCTTTAGCTGGCTCAGCACGTAATGGTGTTCTTGTCAAGGGATCTGAATACATTGAAGCCTTGAGCAAGACATCGGTTGTTGCATTCGATAAGACGGGCACGCTGACCGAAGGTGTGCTCCAAGTTGAAAACATCACACAAGCAAATGGAGCATCTAGAGCGGAAGTGTTGCGTATTGCAGGTTCGCTGGAGATAAACTCTGAACATCCGATTTCCCGTGCAATTACACAATTGGCAGAAATAGAAAAGGTGGCCCTCGAATCAGTTGATGCATTTCAGTCTTTAGCCGGAAGAGGAGTTACTGGCCTAATTGAAGGGGATAGGGTTGTCGCAGGCAATAAGGGGCTAATGAAAGAAGAGGGAATCGAACTCGATGATGAGAACCAGCCAAGTATTGGTACTAATGTGTATGTTGCTAGGAATGGAACTCAAATCGGCACTATACGGCTGATGGATTCAGTTAGACATACCGCGAGGCGAGCTATACACGAGTTGTCCTTAATGGGCATCAGGTCGATTATCCTGACCGGGGATAATGAAGCTACAGCCGATTATGTAGCAGAGATACTACAAGTAGATGAATATCATGCGGATCTTCTTCCACATGAAAAAGTGGAGGCCGTTCAAGCCATATCTGACGCAGGTACGCATCTCTTTGTTGGAGATGGAATTAACGATGCTCCTGCAATGGCAGCTTCAGATGTTTCTGTGGCTATGGGTGTCATTGGGAGCGATTTGGCGTTGGAAACAGCTGATATAGCATTGATGAAGGATGATTTGGAAAAACTACCCATTCTTATCCAGCAAGCCAAGAAGACTATGTCCATTGTGAAGCAGAACATCGCAGTTTCGATTGGCATTAAAGCGGCAATAGCAATCTTAGCAATAGCGGGGCTAGCCACTCTCTGGCTAGCTGTTGGAGTTGGTGATATGGGTGTTTCATTGCTTGTTATCGCGAATGCTCTAAGATTAGCAGCGCAATGATAGACTAGCGAAACGAGTCCATTGCGCGTACACCAGCTTGCAAGAACAAGAAGACTATTGTCAGTATATATAATGGAAGAATGAATAGTATCAATTCTTGATGCGCCAAAGCGGCTACAATGCCTATCATGACTGCACCTAATGTAAGATTGACAATTGGAAATGAAAATGCCAATGGCACGGGAAGGATCTTGGGATCATTTGTGAATACTGGAACAAATGCACCAATAGCAATCCCGGTTGCTGTGAAGAGTAGAATTAAGGGCGCCGCCAGTGTGAGTAGCGCAATAAATCCCTGAACTCTGAAGAAATAGGCGATAAATCCTAAGACTGGAATTGAAGCCAGTGCGACCTCAACTAGGCTCAATAGATATTTTGCTAGAATAATGTCCAGGGGCTTGAATGGACTCGCTTTCAGGAGATAGATATTATCTTGCTCATCGACGAAACTCAATAGACTGGTAACACTGCTAAGCTGAATCATGAGAAGTACAATGAGCAGAAACGCCGGAATTGCGGTTGAGCTTAATGCAGGAGGTATCTGTAGTGGAGCGAACCCGGCTGGCCTGAATATGTTGAGGTATAGGACGAAAATAGTACCAAAGATAACATACACATACTTCCATATTTGAAGAGGAGTTCGCATTCTAGACCAGAAGTCTTTGAGCATAATCCATGACATAGGATCAGAAAACCTTGTTTCCGTGAAATCTACTTGCCCCTTGACTATTCTGCTGAATCGCCCTTCGACTTTCTCTCTACCAACAGCACTTGCAAAGACTTCATAGAAATCGTAATCACATAGTGCAGTCAAGAAAAGGAGTGATATCAGGAAGCCAAGCGCGAGATATATCATACCGATAATTGGGCCATATCCCCATGAAAAGACGCCAGTAACTTCTGTCACTATATACCCCACTGCATTTGATGGGACCACCATTGATGCCACATAGTTGTCAGTTATGGTTGGCAGCGTGGGCAGGAATGCCAGCATCGAAAGAAAGACAATTAACACATGCCGGATGGGATGACTGGTTTTATTTTGCATCTTTACCTTGAAATAGGATGCAATTCCGCCGAGGAAGTAGTTTACTTCGAAGAATAGGATGGTGGAGATTAATAAAGTGACCAATGGTAGGAATAGTAAGTTAGCTGAGGTCACTATTGGCAAGATGGCAATGAAACCCGCAAAGACAAAGACAATCTTGCGTACAACTCTGCGAATGTACCTACTCAAGAACAGTTGGTATGGCTTGACTGGCGCTCCGAGAATAATGGCCTCATCATTTTCATCCAATACTGTCGCCGGGCCTAGTCCGAAATATCCCCCAATAATAGAGGATAGCGCCACGACGCCCAGGCCGGTAAAGAGTGTTCCACGATCAAGAACCTCCTCGATAAGCACTCCCAAAGTGATTACTACAGGCCCAAAGCTTAGGACTGTAGTAACTATTAGACTTACGAAGTAAACTCCTACAATGGTTATCCCGTAGAACATTAGCATTGATGGAGTTCTAATTGTACGTTTGAACTGGTTCCACAGCATCCGGACCTCATTTCTGGCAAGAGTCACAGTAGTGATAGCCATGTTCAATCACCAGCATTATCTATTCAGGAATGCCTCCAGTTAGTTCGAGAAATACTTCCTCCAAATTCGTTGCATTGGAGCTTCTATTGAGCAACTCCTTTAGCGATCCACGACCTACTACCTTTGCATCATTCATAATTACAAATCGATCACAGAGACCTTGTGCCACTTCCAGTATATGAGTGGATACGAGGATAGCAGAACCCTGGTCCTTTAATTCATGGAGATGCGCCTTAAGGCTCCAGGCGCCTCGTGGGTCTAATCCGTAAATAGGCTCGTCAAAGGCCAATACGAAAGGCGGTTCCCGGACGAATATTCCAACCAAAAGTGCGCGCTGAAGATTTCCCTTCGATAAGGTTCCAATGTAATTATCCAAATACTCCCTCAGCTGGAACATATCCAAATAATGGCTCATTCGAATCAACGTGTCTTCGCTTGGAACATTGTATAATCGTCCCATGAACATGAGATATTCTCGAACTGTCAGACTGGGATAGCATGTAGGTTTCTCCGGGATATAGCCAATCAAATCCTTGGCGGGAATTGGCTCCTTCTGAATGTCAAATCCACCTACTCTGATTTCCCCTTCATTTGGCTTGATTATGCCCGTTAAGACACGCAAAGTAGTTGTTTTGCCTGCACCATTTGGGCCGACGAGACCGACGATTTCGCCAGGAGCAACCTTGAGGTTTAATCTGTCCACTGCTAGCGTCTTGCCAAATCGCTTCGACATCCCTTGAATGTCAATTGCAGGATTTGATAGCTTTGCAGACTTGTCTGAGCTTTTCTTTTTACGTTCGTCCATTGCATTAGCCAATTCGTCAACAAGCCAGTTTCGTCTCACCGTTCTACTTGCAATAGGTACTTTTAGTATGCGAGCTAGCCTTACAAGCTCGTCGTCAGTCATCTTCTGAATTGCTGATAATTCTACAGTCAGTCGAAGCGCCTCCAGCCACTATATCTCATCGGCTTACAATTGCGGTAAGTCCTTCCTGAAATATAAGAAGTCATGGGTACAAGTATTTTACATTCCTTACTTATTATCAGAAATTTGGAATATATGGGATGACCCGCTGATATTCAAGTGTCCAATCTCTAACCTCTGTCACAATAGGATAAACTTCTACGCCACGCTTGTGTGCTTTGTCAAGTTCCGATGCGAATTGTGGGTCGGTGTTCATGTTTGGAGTGAATTTCGAGGCGTCCGGTCTCTGGATGACGAATACAATTGCAGCCCGCCTCGCAAGTCCATCTTGCAGTGCTGCTGCTAGATTTCTGAGATGCCTCGCACCTCTATCTGTTGGTGCATCAGGGAACTGAGCAAGTCCATCTATTACCAGTGTACATGACTTGACCTCGATGAACGAAACGCCCTTTGCTCCATCCAACCTGAAGTCGAATCTGCCATCATAGACACGGGGCTCAGGAGTCACAACATCATATGGCAGGAACCATTCAAGCTCACGATTCAGTAGAGATTCTTTCATGAAACGATTTGGGAGATTAGAATCGATTGAAATTAGAACATCATCATGCCAAACCCCAATCATGTCATAGTGAGTCTTTCGATGATTGCCTGACTTCCGCCTCACGAACACCTTCTTTCCTGGAACCATAATCTCATGCATTCTCCCTGGATTTGGAATGAAGACCTCGACAGGTCTGCCCTCTAACTCAACCAGTCCTAAGAATCGATTTGGCCGGCCAATGAATTGCGCTTGTGCAACCTCTCCTTCTGCTAGCATCGTAGGACTCGTCTGAAGAATAGCGACTGCAAATTGGTCTTCCGGTTTGGTTATTGAGTTCAGAAGAATTCAGTCAGAGCAGCCTGGGTACCCCTCTCAGTGAGCCCAGAGACCTTAACTCCTACGAGGCGCACATATTTCTCAGGATTTCGCTTCTTGTCAAAGATTTCGATAGCGAGCTGCTGAAGCATTGATTGGTCATCGGTTTCTACTGGGATTGACTTACTTCTTTGAATGGTTGAATAATCAGCATACCGCATTTTGACTGTGACTGTTCTAAACTTGAGCGATTTATTCCGTAGTCTTTCGCCTATTCTGCCGCACATCTTTGTGATCGTGCCGTGCAGGTAATCAATTGCTTCAGGCTCGATATCCTCCATGAAGGTGAAATCCTTCGAAATGGATTTCCTGATGCGTGGTCCGTTATCGAGCAATGGTCGATCATCAATACCATGTGCTCTGTTATGTAACCAGCGCGAGCCACGTCCCATCATAGGCCAAAGTTCTGTAATAGTCATCTTCTGTAACTGACCTAAGGTTTCTATGCCATGTCGTCTAAGCCTTTGTGCGGTCTTATCACCAACTCCATTTATCGCATCCACAGGTAATGGAGCTAAGAACCGAAGAACCTCTTCAGGATCTTGTCCCACCAAGGTGATTCCAAGAGGTTTGTTCATTCCTGTGGCTATCTTAGCGACACTCATGTTCGGGGCCACACCAATTGAACACGGCAGCTTTGTCTGCTGACGAACTTCTTGCTGGATGGCCTGAGCGAGTGAATACGGACCTGCATAGTCTTGCACCAGCTCAGTTACTTCTATGTATGCCTCATCGATGCTGGCTCTTCGCACTCGTCCTTCATCAGAGAAGTTTCTGAGGACATCCATGACCTCCACGGAAGCTTCACCATACGAAGAAAACTCTCCGGATATGAACGCTGCATCTGGACATAGGCGATATGCCTTTGATACAGGCATCCCTGAGTGGATGCCAAATGCTCTTGCCTCATAGGATGCAGTTCGAACCACACCTCTTCCTCTGCCTCCTTTGGGATCATGACCCACACACACTGGCTTTCCAGCTAATTCAGGATGATTTCTATACTGCTCAACGGCTGCGAAAAAACGCATCCATATCTATGTGCATGATCCAGCGTACCAATTCATATCCCAAGATAACTCAGCGCAAACCCGTTTCTCGGTTTCCTTGGTCCTATGTTCAATTGAGAGAACTTCTACCGATAGGAGAGTTAGCCGAATATATTGCAATAGTATCTTGCCCTTCCAACAGAGTGATATGTACCATCTAATGGCCAAACGAGCAGTCAGGAGGAAAACCATTGGTCGATTTCGACAGACTCTCTCAACAAATGCGATTCATTGTAGAGATTGATAAACTCAAGCATATTGAGCGGCAATCTGCCTTGACAGATGGCACGCGACAAGAGAATGACTCTGAGCATTCTTGGCATATTGCTA
>JBHLQK010000170.1:0-6795 GCA_048884925.1 Candidatus Thorarchaeota archaeon | reverse complement strand
GATTCTCGGCAGCCGTGGATGGCTTTCGAGGACCACTAAGCGAAGTGGAAATCCCTAAGGCACGCGAGTTTGGAAAGACACTCGGAAAAGAGATTCTAGGCTAGCCTCTAATCTGAGTGAGGCGCCATCTCACTCAGGCACTTTTTCTTTGAACCATCCATCATAGATTCAGATTTGAGAGAGGATGAAGACTTTCTCAATCTCCTTCAGTCGCTCTCCGAAGCGCCTGTTGAAATCGCTGAGGAGGTCAAGATAGCTACTGAACCAGGCGGAGAACACAGTGACCGCTTCCTTCAACTTCAGACCTTCAGAGTCAGACTTGGCATCGTCTGGCAATGTCTGCCATTCCTTCAGAATATGCTCAATGACCTCCAGCTTGGTCCTCACAAATCTTTCAGATGTTTCTAGTCCCCGCCGGAAGCTATCCAAGAATGGTGCTGTTGTTCCTCCATATAGCTGGGTTCGCGACCCAGGCATTGACTCCTTTGTGACCATCTGCCTCTGCTCCAGATTTGCAAGATAGCGGGATATCTGACTCCTTGAGTATCCAGTCCTATTGGCGATCTGTTCCTGCGTCATGGGAGTCGGCGAGAGGACAATCATGGCGTAAATCCTCGCAAACATAGGGTCATTTCCGCGGAATTTTACAAGGTCTTCGAGGGTCTTCACGAAGGCTGCTTTGATACGGTCATACTTCTCAGCGTCTGCCATTTACATCATATCCCGAATGCGGATTCAACTCATATGTTTTCATATTTTTCATATATTGCATTGTAATGAAAATATATAAGCATTCAGATTCATACAAGGCATATGAGTAGCTTTGTTGAGAAACGAATTAGCACAGGCGAAATCGAGATCAACTACGCGGAAGGTCCTGATAATGGTCCCGCGCTGGTTCTAATTCCAGGACAGGGTGCTGATTGGACCTCATACAGAAAAGTCATCGAACCGTTGTCAGCCAAGTTCCATGTCTTTGCCACCGATGTCCGGGGACATGGGAAGTCAGACTGGGCAACAGGAGATTATTCATTCAGGACAATTGGCGATGATATGACTGCTTTTCTGGAGCAAGCTGTGAAACGAAAGGCAATTATTTCAGGAAACTCTTCAGGAGGCCTCATTGCACTATGGCTTGCTGCCAACCGACCTGAGCTTGTCCGAGGTATTGTGATGGAGGACCCTCCGCTCTTCTCTGCTGAATGGCCTAGAATCAAAGAAGACAGCTATGTCTATCGGGTTCTCGAGGTAACTGTAGAAATAAGTCGTGTGTTGAATGAATCTAGGAGCATTAGGGAACTAGCGAGGGAATTCATGAAGATCAGGAGGCCTGTCGAAGGGGGAAAGATGCGAGGGGTTCCTGCATCCGCCGCTTATTTCATGTCATTCTGGATACGAGCATCCCAGAAGCTTAGGTCAGGCAAGCCCTCACTCCCGGGTCGTCTTAGCAGAATCATAGATATGCTGGTGACCTTTGATGTGGACTTCTCACAAGCATTTCTGGATGGCCGAATATACGAAGGTCTAGACCACGCTGATGCATTGAAACGTGCGAACTGTCCTATGCTTCTATTGCATGCAAACTGGGTTCGACACCCTGAATTAGGTCTAGTGGGTGCCATGGATGATGACGATGCCGCGTTGGCTCGAGAGTTGGCACCAGAGATGCAGTTCAAGAGAATCGACTCTGATCATGTCATCCACTCATATGAGTCTGAAATATTCATGAGAGAGATAGCGGATTTTGATGCTGCACTGAAAAGTGAGCCGCCTCAATGATATAGAGAAGGAGTTTTTATGCTGACCACACATGCCTTTCAAACATATTGAGGTTAGTTCCTTGAATCGCTGTGTGAAATGTGGAGCTGAGATAGACGACCATCAAAGTAGTTATTTTGTTGGTCGATGTGTCGAGTGTTTTACTGAATGGGAGACACTTCGTACGAATGCAAGGCTAAGTGGGGTGGCAATAATAGCCATGGGTTTCCTCTTTCTTGTCACAGCGATGCAGTGGGGGATTGGTTTTGCACCCGTCAATGAATTTCTCCTCTTGGTAGCTGGAACCATCGCATTTGGTTTAGCAGTCTTCCTCTGGGCCCGTGAAGAATTGAGTAAAAGGGGCCCAAAATATTAGCTTATGGCTAGAATTATGATTTTGAAGCTAGATTTTTCCCAAAATGAATGGAAAATGAGAAATCAACAGGTTTTTCTAATCCCTTTCATAATATACCCCGATGGTTAGGAGATGAAGTCGCTCGGTTCTGTAACGAAATACTACAAGTTTGTGGACCCAGGTACACGAATAATGCTAGAAAATGAGATGGACACTGCAGCTGACTACAAGGATTTCGTAAGGCGTTTTTGCACTGCGGTAACATCTGAAGAGAGCCATGATGAACGTGTGTATCTTGCCGCCAGACTCGCATTACATTATGGCGGACATGATTCTATGCCCAGACTTGTGAAGAAATATCCTAGCTCAGTACTTGCTCGACCGTACTATCTCTTGTTCTTAAGACATACTTATGGCGATATGCCTTTAATGAGAGTGGCCGAATCTATCAGAGAGGCTTTGGATTCGACTCCGGAAGAGTGGATACGATTGGACCTGCTCCTTCGTGAATGGCAATGTTACAATGCCATTAAAGATGTGAGCCAATTGCAAGCCGCGAATAAAAGCATGCGCGAGCTTATTGAGTCTGATATCGACCTTGAGTGTTTCATTCCGGGAATCTATCATGTTATGATGCAGGGACGAAAGGAAAGCGAACTGGATGATGCTCTGCAGGAAGCATTGAAAATCGCCCGGAAGTATGATGATCTGGTAGTTATGGCAAGACTCTTCGCTCTAAATGCAGCCTTCATTAGGGACACTGACGAGGCTCTGGCTGAGAAGTGCTTTCATTTTGCCCGAGAATTAGACGAAGACCTTGGCTTCGATCCCAAAAGCGTCTATTCTCTCGCCATCTAGGATTTAGTGAAACCGAAGAAGTCAAATTGCCTAGTGAGTAGAGGGACATGGCTCCTCAGTACCACACCCGAGGGGCTAACGCGTCACTGGTGGCTTGGCAGGGATGCAAGAATCACTAGTGACGCACTTAGTATGAATTCGTCTTCTTCTATTACTCTCAAGCCTCTCTTAGCTAGAGTCCTTAGCCAAATTCTTTAAGCCAGTCGAATCCACATTGAGCTAAGAAAGGCAGGTAGACCTAATGAAGAATGTGCTACTCGTTTATGACTCCAAGTTTGGAAACACCAAAAGACTTGCTGAAGAGATTGCTGCTGGCATCCAAGAAGCGGGTGAGATACAATGCAAGGTCGAGAACATAAAGGACCTGGATAAGGACGAAACGGCTCCCTTTGATGCAGTTCTGTTTGGAGGACCAGTGCATGCTTTTCGAGCAACTCGCGGCATCACTGGCGCAATCAAGAAAGCAGCCAAGGATGGCTTGAAAGGTAAGCTAGTCACCACTTTTGAGACCTATATGGGGAATCACAATGGAAAGGCATTGAGAAATATGGAGGAGCTCTTGATGAAAAAGGCTCCAGGAGCACGACTCATAACGCCTGGGTTCTCTGCACTCGTTGATGGTTTCGAGGGCCCTCTTAATGCAGAAGATGCGGCGAAAGGGAAGGAATTTGGCAAATCGATAGGGCATGAATTGCTCAAATGATCATTATCAAGCTAGTATTCATATCAGAGCTAGCAATAGTTCCTAATGACCCTAATCCTTGGAGGAACTAGACCTGAATCATGGAGCTATCTTGAGGTTCTTTCGGGAAGACCATAGGAAACTCAAGCAGACTTTGGCGAAACTCACCGAATCCCAGATTGTTAATGATATAATAATGGGGGACTGGTCCGTTAAGGATGTAATTGCTCATATCTCCGCATGGAACTTAGAAATTACGAGGTCAATAGATGAGGTCCTTCAAAAGAAGGCCCCATGGTATCTTACTAAAGGTGAAACAGCATTCAACATGGCTGAGGTTGAGAAGAGACATGATTGGTCCCTCCAGGAAGTCTTAGATGAATGGGAGAACTCATTTGACTCCCTTACACATAGAATTGAAGAAATCACAGCAGAAGAATGGAATATCGACACCGGGCTCATCTGGGCAGATGGTTCTGCTGTGACCATGGAGTCGCTTTTTGGCTATAGATACAGAGGAGAGGGCCATGAGGGCGGCCATGCCCTTCAGATCAGGGAGTACTATAACCTTTAGAATTTGAAACACTGCCTTGCAATAGAAACATAACCCTTCCAGTTCGCTATGAAATCCCTGAGAGTAGCGTAACCGTAGGTCACCATTGTTTCGAGGTCATGCTCTATGCCCCATATGATGTAAATGAATGGCTGTCTCCCCAGCCTGAATAGAACCCGCTCACCAAGTCGGGAATCGATTCTGCCAGTGTAAGAATGCAGTATACTTGTGAGAAATTCAGCACCCTCACTCAGAAAAATGAAATCCGCAGCAGGGTCATAAACCCGGGCCTCTTCAAAATCAATTATGCCAGTGATGGTGAATGTTGCTGGGTCGACTAGGATGTTTGAAGTGTCGAAATCTCCATGAATCAGAACAGGCTCAAACTCAAAGTTCTCCTCAGAGTCCAGGAAATCATTGAATAAATCCTCTGTCCAATCTTTCTCAGACTTGGATAAGGCTGGAAAGACAATTTTCTGAGCTCGAGTGAAGACTTCGCGATACTCCTTCTGGCTCTCTTCTGGTTGGTATGAACCATCCTTACCTATTCCCAAATCGCTCCCATCTATGGCATGAAGTTGGCTGAGAAATTCGCCTACTTGTTTGCCCAAGAATCGTTGTTGCTCAACTGTTGTTGAGTCGTAATGTCTTGACAATGAAGCGCCTAGAATCATCTGATAACCCATGAAGGGAGTGTTGGACCTCGCATTTACAAACTCAGGTGCAGGAATCGAATAGGTGAGACGACTTCGAAGTTTCTCTAGGAGTGATGCTTCTCTACAAACAAGCCTCTGCTGTTCATCTACAGGGAGAATTGCGCTTGGAAATCTGAACAGATACTTATCCTCAATCAAGTAGACATTATACGTGCCATGATAGTGGAATTTGACCCTCGGTTTCAGAATATGGGGAAAGCATGCACTGACGGCATCTTGAACGACAGATTCCTCTATGTCAGGAAGATTGGTTTCTTCGAACATCGAGAATGCAAATCACCCTGCTGATGTAAGTGTTTGGCTGGAGCTCTCTTCTTCGGAGAACATTCGATTATGATTTGATGAAGATGCCTTAATTGTAGTACTACACGCATTAGGATTTCTTATGCCATCCTAAAAACCGATGCCATTCTTCCTGAATGCGACTACACTCATTATCCTGGTCAAGAGCAAAGCGACGCATTATTCGGGTAACTTCTGCCTGGATATGGGGCTCCAAAGAGCTTCTTTCAGAACTATAGATTCGCTTTGTGATGTTGTCTTCACAATCCGTCATAGCTCTGAGAAGATCAAGTGCGTGCTCCATCTTTGACTCAGGGATTACAATCCTGTGTTCGGCCAGGCCCTCGATTACTTTTCTCCATCTAACCTCAGGAGTTTCAGCTACTTCTGCTGGAGTAGGTACCCGTGTTATTCCTCTGGAAACTCCAAGCTGGTACTCCTTTGCCGTAGCTTGATAATACCTCTGGACAATTCCAGTTCTGGTCTTCTCAGTACGTACCTGCACAACCAGTTTGGCATTCTTCAACCTATCAAGATGATGGAGTATAGTTCCAGGCTTTCTCTTTAGCGTGTCAGCAATCTGCTTAACAGTCATTGGCTCTTGACCCAGTAGGCGCATTATCTCTGCACGAAGTGGATCGAGCAGAAGTTTGATTTTCTTCTTGTCAGAGAGGACTTCAACATCCTTTATTGGCGCGGCTTTTCTAGGACTCAATTGTTTGCCCCCCATTTTTCAGATTCATCAATACTCTCGTCAGTCACGGGGATTTCGTCTTCTTCACTTCCAAGTAGGAGATACACTCTGCTCTGAGCAATGGCCAGAGCAGGAATTACTATGAATAGGATGAATAGCCCTGCGACTACGGGGTAGAAACCTAAGTTATGCACCCCAAAAATCCAATACAGCTGATATGGCCAGATTAATGGAGCAATGAGACCAAAGATGAGCAATAGGAAGAATATCCAGATAGAAAAGACTCGGTCAAGATACTTCACTCCCATCTTCACGGATCTTGCAGCTGCTTGTCTTACAGTAAGCCCATCTATGATGCCCGGGAACATCATGCCCAATAATCCAGAACTGATTACGAACCAGATCACTACAGTTGCAATTAGCAAAGCTTCATCAGTCCCACTAATACTACCTCCCAGTGTATCGAATGTCCATGCATACAGAACTGCAAGTGGCACAATTGTTGTAAAGAAGATGACAACGCCGCCGCCGGCTAGAGGAAAGAACCTTCGACTATACCAAGCGAAAACACCTTCAGCACTCGTTCCTTCACTCTCAACAATCTCCCTAGCCATTCCGTAGAGAGCCCCAATAGCCACGAAGATTGGCAGCACTAATGGAACAACGAAAAGGACAACAAGGCCGAGACTCGTCGGCGAAGGCCAGTTTGCGAAAGCCTCAATGATCCCCACGAATATATCTATGAAAGCCCAGATTCCGCCTGGGGACAAAAAGATGACTGTAACAACGAATATGAGCAGCATGATAGCCACAAGTATCACAGTCACTATCAAGACGCCAAGCATTCCCAAGAAAAAGGAAAGCACATTCTTAATGGCGAACTTGAAGCTGACTGAG
>JBHLQK010000169.1:0-6822 GCA_048884925.1 Candidatus Thorarchaeota archaeon | reverse complement strand
CTCATATGCGATTGATCCTATCTTCTGCTCAAGAGCAGCAGGGCTTATACTCATGATGTAGAAAACGGACGAGATTACAATCATGACACATAACGAGAGGAAGTTTAAGATGTCTATCGTGACAACACACCCTGTATATAATCAAGATGCTCTACGATTTAAGCTGGAGGGTGGTTTTTTTGCGGCTTTTTAGTACGATTCTGCCTCTTGACCAATGTTAATTAATTGAAATGAGGAAGCTGTTAATGTCCAAATGAGAGGTATAATGAAATGATTGATCTGAGAGCGCTAGAACGCTGTGTGTGTGAACACGATAGGTCCATGCACGAAAAGAGAAAAGCTTCGTGCAAGATATGTGAGTGTGACCTGTTTGTGCACAAGATGGGGCATCCAGGGAACCCAGTTGACAAGTGGGAGGATGTGTCAGCCGCTGAGTGAAAGAGAGAATAAAGACCCTCGAGGATTAGATTGGTCACTGCACCTCGCCGCTACTGGCGAGGATGATTCCGTTCCAATTGTCTTTGACGAGGAACCAAAACCGAAGAGGTCGCAGCTAGGGATGCGAGCTAATTCTCCGGTGGCGATTCTCATGTTTGCCCTGATGAGTGTATTCATCATTCAGGCTGCAAGATATGCTTTCTTTCAGATTGGTATTCCAATGTGGCTAGCGTTTCTCATAGTACCTGGTTCTCTTGTTGGAAGTCTAGTGAACATTCCACTCTATACTATTGAGTCTGAGCCGTCGCCTGTAATCGAGGCACCTTACATATCTGATTGGGGATTCAGCTTCCAAGTCTTTCAGGAGGCTGCTCCTCGTGAAACCAAAATTAGTATCAACCTTGGGGGAGCTATCATCCCTATCGTTGTAAGTGGATACCTAGTCCTGCTAAATCTCCTCTCTATAGTCCCGATTTTATTCGCTACTACTGCGGTGACCATCCTTGTACATCGAATAGCCCGGATAGAGCCGAATCTAGGGATTGTCACTCCAGGCCTATTGCCCCCGCTTGCGGCTGTTATGGCCACTCTAGCTGTTGGATTGATATTTCCTGGAATCATCAATCTATACGCAATTGCATACATCGCAGGAACATTGGGAACCTTGATTGGTGCCGACTTTCTTAATCTCGGGAAACTTCCTCAGCTGATGACAGATTCTGCATCCATTGGAGGAGCTGGGACCTGGGATGGCGTGTTCCTGACAGGCATACTTGCAGTAGTGCTCCTCTAGATTCATATTACTAAATGCCGCACCAACTGATTAGCGTCTTTGCAATTACTTGCGATGTCATAACAATTGTCTGAATGTCAACAACCTCGTCAAAGGAGTGAATCCGCTCAGCGAGGGGTCCGCAGGTCATGGCGGGAACTCCATTATGAACAAAAAACCTTGTGTCCAAGCCAGCTGATCCCCCCACGAACATTGGTTCTCGACCTGCTACATCCATGACATTATGCTTGACCAATTGCACGAATTCATTATTAGGATCAAGCTCATGGGGACGAGCTTTCCATCCGAACCAATCTACTACTGGAGGATTCTCTCGAAGCCATTCATCCGCTTCTGCAGCATTGCGTACAGCATTCTCGACCTGTAGCATTACTTCTTCTCGGCTTTCGCCCGGTGGGAATCCAATTCTGCATTCTATTATACAAGAACCAGGAACAGTGGAAGGCCAATCACCCGCTCTAATGACGCCAATATTAATTGTAGTTGCTTTTCCCTTCATCTTTGGGTCTGATTCAGCAAAGCCATAGCTGATTGTGGCTTGTCGCGTTTCGTGGAGTTTCTGGATGGCTTCCATTATTGGGATCATCTTCTGAGCCGCGTTCACACCAAAATGAGCAGTGGCTGCATGAGCTGGCACACCAAGAGTTGTCACTCGAAAATACATTACACCAGCGCTTGCTACAGTGATTTCGAGATTTGTGGGTTCTGGGACGAATGCAGCATCAGTCTTTGGCCTGATTGTTCGCATATAGAGCACTCCTCCAACTCCACCGTCCTCCTCCTCGATTGTGGTTTCAATCTGCACATCGCCCTTCAATCTAATGTCGTTTTCCTGAAGTGCCCTGACTGCAAAGATCATGGCAGCCACTCCTGCCTTCATGTCCCCTGCACCGCGGCCATGGATATTGCCATCAACAAGGTCTCCGGACCAAGGATTACGAGTCCACTTATTCAAGGGTTCAGGTGATACAACGTCTACATGTCCGCTTAGGCAGATTGAGCGTCCATCTCCTATGCCCTTCAGTATTCCTCCCACATTTGGCCTGTCTTCATAGCCATACTTGATGAATGAGGTGGTTTCAAAGAAGTCCTTATGGCTTCGAAGTTTCTTGTCATCAGGATTGAGCATCTCTGGATTGAGGTCCATTCTTTCTAATTCTTTGTGAACTCGTTTCTGAATCTCATATTCTTCTCCCGATATACTGGGAATTCGAACCAGATCTCGGGTTAGATTAACGAGGGTCTCTTGGTTCTTACTAATCCAATTCACAATAGATATGGTTGTTGGATCTCTCTTTTCTTTTGTCATTAATTTCAGCAGGCCTCCTAGCTAGTTGTTTCAGTACACCCGCTTTGATTAACTCTGCTGTTGCAGGTCATCATGCGATGAGAGCCAAATCTGAACCGCGGCTTATCCGGCCCAGCTAGGTTCGGAAACCTTATGTTCACGCTATTATGTGCAATACTCTATTGTGAACATATTCCTTAAGGTGATGTTCATGAGCGAAGAACGTGGAAAAACCCAATACGCCGAGAAGCGCAAGGCATCATCCCGGGTGCATCTCCATACCACCATCTCTGCAGGAACACGTCAACTCCTTCACGAATTAGCGGGTGAAACGGGTCGCATCAACGATGTACTGGAAGACGCAGTTAATTTCTTCAGCACGCGAAGAGATATTCCAAGTTGCGTTGAGTGTGAAGCTATGGAGGTGTCAAACCTGCGGCGTTCACTCATTGATTCTGCTGACATGGGTCTTGTGAGTTCACAGGTTCTATCAGTTCTTGCGGAGCTTGGATGTTCAGGGCAAGGCGCATCAGAACTTATCGCTAGACTGCAAAAAATAGGGCACCAGCAGACGAAACTACTACGCGGGCTTGGTACAATCCCTCAGGAAATGTGGGAGAACTCCTTTGCATCGTTTGTCAGCAACGTAAAGCTCCTAGAGAGAATGGGTATCTTTGGCTCCGTTGAGATTCATCCTGAGCGCAAGACTATCCTCGCAACAGCCAAGCTCATGCGGGAGCAACCGGAGATTCTATTGATGATGCTCATAGCTGAGTGGGATGAAGCAGGATACTCTGTGGATGCAGAAGTTGTTACTGAGAATAAGATTAGTGTGATGTGGGTCGACCCTTTGCTCTTTGATACAATCAGGGAAGACCGTGATAGAAGGGTTCTCAGCCTCTGGCAGGAACGCAGGGAGGTCATGTTGATGCGAGCTGGGCAAAGCGGTTCTATTACTTTGAACCCTTCTCTGTTAGAATGGTTGATGAATCATACCATCAATGATGTTCTAGATGAGAGAACAGTGGTTAGCATTCGTGACTATATAGAACAGATTGATCCCCATGGATCTGAAACTCCAATCAGCATTGTTGAAAGCGTGAAGCGAGCTGCATTAGGTGTGACTTCTCTTGGGCTTCTAGAAAAGTGCGATGTACGAACTGAGAATAAGCTCACACGAGTCCAATTGAGAGCGAGAACATCGTTCATGAAGGATCTTGGACTCAAGCTCCTTCTTGCGCTTCTGCGTTTCGAGGGTGTAGACGAATTTGCACGCGAGGAGGGCGTTTCCACTGCTGTCCTTTATTTTGGGGAGAAGCCAGAGATTGGCCGGAAATACCGTGTAGGATGAGTATCAGTATAGAAACTCTATCCCGAGATCAGAAACCTCCTTCTTTACATTCTCATATATTCCGAAGCATTCCTTTGAGGGCTCCCCAGTTACAGGATCACAACAATCTTGGAACCTCTTCCCCCTTGGAGGATCGGGGACCTTGTCAATGAACTTAGGCACAATCTTCTTCACAATCTCATTCGCGTCAGATCTCTTTATGCCAGCACTCGCATATGCCACTTCTGAGGCAAACATAGGCTCAATAGGTGTTAGATAGTCGAAGTACTTGCCTTTTGCAACACCTCCTGTTTCTATCGAAGCTCCTGATGAGATAGCTGCGATAAATTCGGCTGCGAATTCCTGCAAGACCATTTCTGTGCAAGGTCCTGCTGCTGTGTAGTTGTAGTAAAGCGCTGGAACGTTCGTATTTCTACTCGCCGCCTGAGCATAGAGGCTAGCAAGCCAGATCAGTTCTGGAGAAGAGCTGGATGTGTACTTGATATGAATTGGGAAGCATAGTGTCCAAGAGGCTCCGTAGGTTAGAATTCCCTGAATGTGAAATGCTGTACTAGTGATTGCAGTGCCCTCTGCTCCTCCTGCAAAACCCCCATAGATTGGACCGTATATGCCTGCGATTGGGACATTCAAGGATTGTAGTAAGGCGGCTCTGTTTAGGAGGTCTAAGTCTGTCTTGAGTTCTGCCAATTCAGCTATCATATAACCATCTGTCTTCCGGAGACCAAAATCTGGATGTAGACCTGAAGCCAATGCAATTGCTGACTCAGCTGTTCCAATAGCGTTCATTATTGGAAGTCCGGGTCGACCCGCCCTCCTTAATGCCTCTCTTCCCAGAACAACAGTCCGTATGGAACCCTCAATCTCTAGAGGTGACTTGGCTCTTATGTGAGCACCATCCACAGAGAGCAGACATGGTGTTGTTATGGCATTCGCAATTGGAATCCTTTTGGCATAGTTCTCTACTAGTTTCATGAAGATGCTCTCATCTGAAACAGTAACACCGCCTGCACCAGCGAATATCCAGGGTTTATCCTTTGAGTCCGGTTTTCGCGGAAGCAGAGTTCTCTGCTCCATCCCTTCGCCAAGAACCGCATGGTCATAAGAGGTCTTTAGTTCTTGACGAACCTCTTTTTCTTCAAAGGCTATTATGCGCTCGGTGTCTTTGCAATATACCCCCACATCGCAGATGAGATCAAAAGCCGCCTTGAAAACTGCGTCTGCAAGGCCATCGTCGGATGGAACGAGTACATCAGAATCATAGCTGATGCCATACTCTTTCACCAGTTCGCGTACCCTTGGCGAAAAGACTCTCATATCATATTCTTTCTCTATGAGAGGCCTGCCATCAAGTGCCCTTTTAGCAATCTCGGTAATTGGAATCATGAAATCATCCCCTCCTTTTCTTAATGAGTTGAGTCGCTATTCTCACAGCTTCAGGCGCCGTTTCGGCAAATCCGTCCGCACCAATCTCGTCAGCCCATTCTTGGTTTGTAGGTCCTCCACCCACCATTACGATGAATTTGTTTCGATTGCCAGTCTGCTCCAGGTAGTCAATAACATCTTTTTGTCCACCGATAGTCGAGGTCATGAGTGCTGATATGGCGATCACATCAGCGTCTATCTTCTCCGCTTCTTCCACGAATTTGGATGTTGGCGCATCAACACCAATATCACTCACTTCGAAACCATTAGCTACGAAGAGCGACTTGAGGATGTTTTTGCCTATCTCATGGATGTCGCCCCGAACAGTTCCAACTACTATTTTCCCTCTTCGTGGAACATCCCCAGCTTGTATATGAGGGAGAACGACATCCAATCCCGCCATCATCGCTTCTCCTGAGAGCATAAGTTCGGTAAGGAAGATATCCATTCGCTCAAACTGCTCGCCAACTATCTTTGCTCCTTCAGAAATCCCCTTTTCCAGGATCTCCAGAGGCGCCGCACCAGATTTTATTGCCTCTTCAGAGAACTTGGAAACCGCCTCTGCGTCTCCCTCAATGACCGCTTGTTTCAGCTTCTCAATTGCATCACTCATGAAACCACACTCTGTTGGTCTACTTAGACTTATACGCAGAGAATGAACATGATGAAAAGGACTGCCAACATATATGTACAATGATGAACAGATTTCCTGATTCACGAAAGGACCTAAGGATGACTATGTGTCTATGCTTTCCTTGTTTATACTATTCGTGGCATGCAACCTGGCGTCCATCAGGCATTTCCTTTAGTTCGGGTTCCTCGACGCTACACTTGTCTTTCGCAAATGGACATCTTGTGTGAAATCTGCATCCAGTTGGAATATCAATGGGGCTCGGTATCTCCCCAGTGAGCAACAGTCTTTCCCTCTTTGCACCAGTTTCTGGAACAGGAACCACTGACACTAATGCTTTCGTGTAGGGATGACTTGGGTTGTCAATGATATCTTTTGTAATTCCTGTTTCAACCACCCTTCCCAAATACGCGATGGCAATCCTATCTGACATCTGCCTAGCTACAGCCAAATTATGTGTTATCAGGACTAGTGTAATTCCCTTCTTCTCTCTTAGTTCGAGCAACAACTTTAGGATCTGGCCCCTCATTGAAACATCGAGCATTGAAACTGGTTCATCGGCGATCAGAAGGACAGGATCTAGCACAAGTGCAGCCGCTACAGCCACACGTTGTCTTTGTCCTCCACTCAGTTCGTGTGGTATCCTGGTCGCGAATTCTTCAGCTGGACGAAGTCCCACGTCCTCAAGTGCAGCCAGAACTCGCTCCTCAACCTCACTAAGTGACGCATAGACATTGTGGATCTTGAGAGGCTCTGCCACAATCTCGCCAATGGTCATGTTGTTGCTCAGTGAGCCATATGGATCTTGGAATATCATCTGTATCCTTCTTCGATATTCCTTGAACTTGCTCTCATTCAATACAGAGATCTTCTCTCCCTCAAACCAGATCTCTCCATCG
>JBHLQK010000168.1:0-6855 GCA_048884925.1 Candidatus Thorarchaeota archaeon | reverse complement strand
ATAACTGGTAGGTCAATATCAAAGGCGCTGAAATGCATTATCAGCTTCTTTTTACTTATTGTTCCATATGGCAATTTAATCTCAGTGCTCATATGACACACTCCTTGACGGTGTCTTGCCTTTACTCGGGAATGGTGGCTGATAAGCCTTTCAGGTTGTAGGCGAATGCTTAAGACTCATTCATTATAGGCCTCATGAGCGATGCATCACCCGCAGTATGACTACAAACCAGAGGATCTCAAATGGATAGCTACCTTCATGACAGAGGTAAAGGACTATTTCTTTGTCAGACCACAGGATAATCTTCTGATACTCCGGCCGAACAAAGTCATGCACCTCAATAAAACTGGAACTGTCATGCTAAGGATGCTGCTGGATGGAGCAACAGCAATAGATGTAAGAAACCACTTCGTGAGCAATTTCGAAGCTGATGGCCAGCAGGTGCTAAATGATTTGGCCGCTTTTGTTGAGGACCTAAGAAGCATGGTAATGGGTAATCAGAACATCTATTCGTACAAAACTGCAAAGATTGTGCCCTTTGGAGAGGGTGACATCAAGTACCCTGTATTAAGTGAAATCGCTCTAACATATCGATGTAACAATGAGTGTCAATTCTGCTACGCATTCTCGCCGCATAGGGAAACAAACGAGATGAGCACAGATGAGGTGAAACGAGTCATCGACATGATTGTTGACGATGCTCATGTTCCTAGCTTATCATTTACTGGAGGCGAACCTACTCTCCGAGAAGACCTTTTCGAACTGATTGCATATGCGCGTGAGAGGGGGCTTCGTGTCAATCTTATCACTAACGGACGAAGATGTGCGGATCCAGAGTTCGTTCAGCGTCTTGTCCAGGCGGATCTGAACAGCGCACAAGTGTCTATTGAAGGTCCTGATGCCAAGAGTCACGACCTAATAGCAGGAACGCCGGGCTCCTTTGAGCAGACAGTCAAGGGTATCAAGAATCTGAAGGAAACGCACATCTATACTCATTGCAATACCACAATCTGCCAGCCCAACGTTAACAAACTAGAAGCTCTGGTTGATTTCATTGCAGACGAATTAGAACTCGGCTATTTTAGCATGAACATGATCATCTATACAGGCACTGCAGCGAAGTTGAGAAACGAATTGGAAATCAAGTATGAAGACATTGGAGAAATCGTGAAGCGGGTGAAAAGAAGGGCAAACAAGAAAGGTGTGCAATTTGTGTGGTACGCCCCTACACCAGTTTGCATATTCAATCCCATTGCCCAGGGGCTGGGAGCGAAGAGTTGTGCAGCATGCGATGGTCTGTTATCAGTTGATGCAGAGGGAGGTCTCCTTCCATGTTCGAGCTTCAGCGAGCCAGTAGGCAACCTCTTGGAAGAGGGCTTTGAAAGTGTATGGAACAATAGAGCTTCAAAATTCTGGAGAAGCAAAGATTATGCGGCTGAAGGCTGCAGATCATGCGATCATTTCGATTATTGTTACGGCGCTTGCCCATTATACTGGGATATTCACGGATATGATGAGATCAGAAACTACTGGCCAAAGAGAGGCCGAGTTGCATCCAAGGTTGACAAAGCAAGACTGAGTCTGAGACGAAGAATACGCGGTGATCAACACGGCATAACATGAGAAGATGAGAGGACAGCACAACAACGGTTTTGAGGCGCGTTTGTTTCGGGAGAATCATGCGTATGGATGATTTGATAACGCCTGCGACCTTGGTTGACTACGATAGGCTTGTCCAGAATGTCAAGAACATGGCAAATAAGGCGCGCGAGCATCGGGTGTCGCTGAGGCCTCATATTAAAACACACAAATGCGTTGAGATTGCTGAGATTCAAAGGAACTATGGAGCCTCAGGAATCACGGCTTCCACAATGGGCGAAGCGATGTTTTTCGCTGAGAATGGTTTTGATGATATAACATTGGCCACTCCTCTTGCCCCAGACAAGATGAACGCGATAGCGAAACTGGCAATCAAAATCAAACTCCGGGTGATAATAGACCATCCAGCCGCACTCAGAGAATTAAAAACGAGATTCAGAAAAGCCAAAGAAGAGCTTGATGTGCTTCTCAAAGTTGACTGCAAATATCATCGAAGTGGAGTGGATCCTACAAAGAAGGGCTCATTGACACTTGCTGAAAAGATCAATAACGCACGGGGGTTGAACTTCGCTGGCATTCTCACTCATGGGGGTCATTCCTACTACGCTAAGTCCATTGAAGAAATCAAGGCTGTGGCTGAAGAAGAACAGAATGCTATGCTCAAGTTTGCTAGAAACCTGAGAAAGAAGAGTAAAGATCTTGCTCCGAGAATAGTCAGTATAGGCTCTACACCAACAATGATGTTGACTGATACCATTAAGAAAGGAATCACTGAGATCCGTCCTGGTAGCTACGTCTTTTTTGACTACACGCAGGTGGCATTGGGAGTCTGCAAACCATACCAATGTGCATTATCTGTTCTATCGAGTGTCATAAGTGCATATCCGGATAGAATGATTCTCGATGCAGGTGCAACAGCTCTCTCCCTCGATCCTGGACCTGTGCACATCTTTCCAGACTGTGGGTATGGGAAAATCATCTCAGACTACCATGAGGGAGAGTTTGCACAACACACTGACATAACTGGACTCTCGCAAGAGCATGGGAAGGTGAAGATAGCAAAAGATTCACCTCTGAAGGGACTCGTTCCGGGTGACCGTGTCAGGATTCTGCCTAATCACTCATGTCTTGCAGCTAACCTTTCAGGCAGATTCTATGCAACGTCGGGCGAAGAGATTCTAGACATCTGGGAAACATACATGGACAGATAGAGGTCCTAGTTTATTTCTCCAACCGGTTGACGATAAAATGCCCACAATATGGACAATTCTCTTCCTCCCCAGGGAGTATTGGGCTAGGAAGTTTCCCACCACAGTTTGGACAAGCAGTGACCGCCTTGGGGAGTTGCTCAACAGCCTCTGAGGTGTACACCACGCGAGAGTTCTTGTCGATTGTCCCTCTGAACCTCCCTTTGCTGGTCAACTGCTCGAGAGCTTCCACAATCTGATTATCAGTTGCGTTAGCTACGTTTGATATCTGATCAAAGGTCATTCTACGTTGAGCATGCAGCAAATGCAAAAGACTCTCTTCGAGAGAAACTGCAGATGGACTAACGATTTCATTCTTGCTTCTGTCTAAATAAACCAGTGGAAGACGTCTTCGTGCAAGCCTTTCTGCAGCATCAGCAACATCTGCTGCTTCAACATGAAGCGCCTTCGCAGCTTCAGTCACTCCGATTCGACCCTCCTTTTGAACCAAAGGAATCAGCTTTCCTGAAATATCTCCAACACGAGCATCACGAGTACCCTTGACAATTAGCCATAATCCTATTGCAAGTTCTGGCAGTGCAAGAATCCCCCAAGCGATAATTCCTGAGGTTAATAAAGTCCCGATTTCACCGCCCACTTGGATAGTAGACTGATAGACAATATATGACATTGCGGCGCAGATAATCAGAAGAATTAATCCTAGTAGTTGGGATAGACGTGGATTCACAACTAGCACTCTCAATTCTGGTCCTTGACGCCGTCGCAATTATAATTTGTGCCCAACCAATTGAACGCATCTAGGAAATCTGGTCCCAATATTTAGTTCTCGCAGATTATTCATAGCTTTTCGAGTATATATTAGATGAAACTCCTTTTGCAAAGACAGACTTGATTCGCGGGCATTTACGACAGAATCTTTAATAAAGAGAGAACGTCATGTCACCGAGTACAACACCCTGAAAGGACGTGTAAAAGACCGTGACTATAGACCGTGAGGGAGCAACAAGCGCAATCATTCTTCACTTCACTGAGGGGAAGCCCGTGGAATTTCCTCAAGATTTCGTAGCAGATATTGGGGAACGTGCGGCTCTGACTGTGTTACATCATAAAGACCGTGTTATGAAGATCTTTCCGGTTTCAAGCGATGACATATACCTGCTTCGCATCGAGATCAGTGATCTCTCAAGAAACTTCTTGAAACAGCTAAACTTCGCTTTCAACGATGCCAAGCTAAGTGACATCATCTTCACGACTGGCGTTTGTCTCAGGGGCGAAAAATGCTATTACGAATGTTACTTTGTGCCAGACCAACTAGTTGTTACACTGAAAGAGCTTGAGGAGAGTCTCAGGAAGATACCTGGTGTATCTCGAGTGGTACTGCGCAAGGTAGACTAGTAAAGAACGCGCCGGATTTGTTGCCCTCTTTCATTGGACCGGAGAGAAGCTATCTACCCAAATGAACACGGAGTGAACTCCACTCCTCTCTCACCTTATTTTTGTTTTTCATTCAACAGGACTTGCTATCGCCTTTGCTGTGCATTCGATTCTACCTTTCCTAGATCGCCAATAGATTGCCCACCTGCCGTCATCAGTAGGCTTCAGATGAACCTCGCACATCACAGACAGGGTCCTCTGGAGAAACAGAGCCGTGCTGACATCTGCAACCACACGCTCGAGTCTGAAGACTCGTCCATTGACAGCCACCCACTTGTCAGCACGATTTGTCATATCAAAATGTATGGGTTCTTCCTAATAACCACGGTCTGCGAGCTGGCGGCAATATTGCTTATGCTGAGAGCAAAGAATCATCATTTCGGCATAAAGGCTAGAGTCATCTTGAGGGCTATTGAGAGAAATCGACCGACTCTCTGTAATTTCTCAAATTCCGCGGCGTATACTCTGAGATAAATTTCTGAAGAATATAGTCTGGATCTCTCTGAACATCATACTTCCTGAAATACGATAGAATGTTCCGAATATCCCTGAATAATAATGATTCAACTCGCTTCATGTTAGCCCATGCATCGACTCGATAAGCCTGCGGAACATCAATAATCCAGGGCTTATTCCTCCACCAAAGTATGTTATACTTGCCAAGGTCCCCATGTACGAAATGGGCATCCCGATACATCACCAGATAGTCATCAAGTATTTGTTCTAGGACGAGCTCAGGATTGGCAAGACTCACATCTTTTAGTTGAGGAGCTAACTCAGTCCCTTCTCCGATGAATCTCATTGTGAGATAGTTGCCCACTCGTCCAACGGGGGTCGGAACATGAACCCCCGCCTTAAAGCAGGTGTTCAGTATATCATACTCCCTGGCGGCTAAAGCCTCCATCTGAGTGGGCGCAAAGTAGCCTCGCTTCTTTTTCGATTGGGCCGAGGTCCAGAATCGGTAGGCTTTCAGAATTAATGGGTGCTCCTTCCACATGGCAAGGAATATCGAGGCCTCCTTTCCTGCACTCACCTGGTATAAGAGGTCGGTGGCTAGTCCGAACTGGATTGCATTAGCACGCACCTCTTCAAGGGTTATTTCATGAATAGGCACATACCTTCCTCTTTGATGACCACGCTCCAAGTCACGTTTTGTTGTGAGTGCACTTGCCTTCTTAGGATTGAACTTCTCGACCACGCCAGGACTCATTTCTGCCACTTCCAATCTCCCTTTTTCCAGCTAAAGCAGTTCAATGCCCTCAGAAGTCAGTTCTCTGTAGTTCTTCAGATTCTCGGGAATATACTCATTGAGGAAAACCTCAATGATATGTTCTGGATCGCGATAGATTTCGTAGTTTTCGAAATAAGCGAGAATGTTGCTAATATCCCTCGAGAGCAGCTTCTCAACCTTGAGCATGTCGGACCACTTGTTGACGCTAACTGCTTGCGGAACATCGATAATCCATGGACGGTGCTCCCACCACAGAACGTTGTATGCACTGAGGTCTCCATGGACGTAGTGCGCTTTGCTGTACATCAATAAGTAATCATCCAGAATCTGGTCTAAGACCTTCTCAGGATTCTCAAGATGGACATCTTTGAGTTGAGGAGCAGGCTGAGTCCCATCTCCGATGAATCTCATTGTGAGATAGTTTCCAACTCGACCAATGGGAGTAGGAACGTGAACCCCTGCTCTAAAGCAATTCATGAGATAGTCATATTCCATGACTGCTAGGTCTTCTATCATTCCAAGAATGAAATGTGTCCTCTTACTCGTTCCCTGAGCTACATATCCCTTCTTCTTAGACATCTTGTGAGAGGATTGCCATAGCCGGTAAGCTTTCAGGATTATATGGTGTCCTCTCCATTGAGCAAGGAAGATGGAGGCTTCCTTTCCTGCGTTGATCTGATAGGTCACATCGGTTGCGAGTCCATACCTTATGGCATCTTCCCGAACCGTATCAAAGGTGAGCTCTTTGATCTCAGTTTTCCCACCAGATGATTCTCCCCTGAGAGTAGCTCGCTTTTGGGCGATCACACCGCTCTTCATAGGATTATGCTTCTCGACTCGACTCACTGCTGGCACCTGCCGTAATATGAACCCAGCATTCCAAGCATCGTGTTTTTCTTCAACTTTTGATTTCACTCTCATTGACTGAGCTGGTACGCATCTTACGTTCTAAGCACATCAAACCAATATTAGCAGACGACCAGCCACACGCAATGTGCATCAATGAGCATTGCATACATGATGCGTGAAATGAATGCTAGCACAGAGAAACAGCGGATGCCGTTTAATTGACATCCTCATCGCGGGTGCAAGTCTCCACTGCAATAACCAATCTTTTCGCAATCATATGGAACTGCACCTCCTTTCGAGTCATGCGGGTTCTGCCCCACAAATTTGCTATAAAGGATTTGTGGTCAACGTGATGAGGTTGCCCTTTTGATGCCAAACGGAAGGATTTATCTTAAAGTCATCTCGCCGTCCTTCGGTTTCCATATCACGATTCGATGAAAGCAGGTTAAGGATGAAACCACCCGCATTGCAGAATGAGGAATACGAATGCCAAATCTGATGAACCCACTAATAGTACAGTCCGACAAGTCGGTC
>JBHLQK010000167.1:0-6893 GCA_048884925.1 Candidatus Thorarchaeota archaeon | reverse complement strand
CGTTTAGCATCAAGGAAAATGAATACATGACTGCCTTCTTGAATCTGGTCTTGCATGGTATGCAACTGTTGAATTCATGTTTTGAGTTTTGCTGACCATCAATTCTTGCGATAAGTGGAACCGCGCGATGCTACAAAGCTTTATTCGAAGTCAGATTCGAGTCGTCTAGAGGTGTTCGTTTGAGAAAGCCTTCCACGCCCGATGAAGATGAAATCGACGCCGCTAGTCAAGCAGACAAACCAGTGGATCTTCTACCAAAGTCCGCGTTTCCATATCATCCACGTGTAGGCGAGCCACTTGACCTGCTTGTTGACCTTAGTGTTGGTGTCATACTAGGTCGCTCAGAATCATTCCACAGAAAATACCACACAAGCGGTCTTGGAACAATAGGAGGAATTGCTGAGACCTCTGATGATATCCTAACCTCATTGATGGGAATGCCCGTTACTTTGGACCTAATGAGTCCACATGTCATGTTTGTTGCTGGAAAAAGAGGCTCAGGGAAGAGCTATACTCTTGGAATAGTCGCTGAGGAACTTGCACTTGCGATGGAGCGCAGAGAAATCGAGGTTGCCGCAGTTGTTGTGGACACTGTTGATGTTTTCAGACAGATGGTAGATGCTAATGACGAACAGGCCGAACTTTTGAAGAAATGGAACCTCGAAGCCAAGGGATTCTCCGTCGCAGTATACATACCACGTAGAACCTATGTTGGACTTCCAGATGAGGTCAAAAAGAAGGCACGACTGTTCCCATTGTCTATCGGTCCCAGGGAGCTAACTGTTTCAGACTGGGGTTATGTGCTTGAGAAAGGAGGGTCTCTGAGTACTACCATGGAAAACTTGATTGGAGAAACCTTGGAGAGCGTTCGGAAGGGATACACACTATCCTCTGGCGAAAAAGTATCACTCAAGCGCGATTTCAGTATCAAAGATATGATTCAGTGTATCGAGTCCAACCCTACAATAGAAGAGCTCTATAAACCAGCAACAAAAACAGCGCTGATACAACGATTGAAGCGAGCGGACAGGCTAGGAGTTTTCCATCCAGGGGGTACGAGTGCTCAAGATCTTGCAGTTGCTGGACAGATTACAGTAATCGATGTTGCTCCCCTGGGCTCCGATGCAGAAGCTGTATTGGCTATTTTGACTAACATGCTCTGTCGGCAAGTTCTAACTTATAGGATGGCGTGGACGGATGAGGGAACAAGCGCTCGAGAAGAACTACCTCCCACTTGGCTGATCATCGATGAAGCTCACACGCTCGTTCCAAGAGGTGGTAATACTCCTGCAAAGGAAGCTATCATTGGATATGCAAAACTTGGGCGCAGATTTGGCTGCAGCTTGGTCCTCTGTACACAACAACCATCTGCGGTTTCTGATGAAGCAATATCACAGGCTGACATTATTATATCACACTCACTCTCGCATGATAATGACATCAGAGCACTTCAACAGAGGGCTCCAGCTGTGATGCCTGACCAGTTCCGTGACAAAGTGTTCATCAGTAGTCTACCGCGTGGTGTGGCTCTTGTTTTTGACCAGAGCACAGAAAATAAACGAGGTTTCATTATTCAGGTACGACCCAGGCTCTCACAACATGGAGGAACTGACAGACTTTCTGGACTCTTTGAAGCCGTACGCCTCCTCCATCCTGAAGAAGTTGAGGATGAAACTGAACTTGAAGAAGAGGAAGAAGAAGCTGGTGTTGCTGAAGGCGAGCCTATTGAAGACCTTCCCGAGGTCCCAAGACCGCCATTAAAGCTAAGTAAGGAGGACTGGAAAGTTCTCGATGGTTGGATGAAGGACTACATCAAGACACTATTTGACCAAGAGAAACAGGAGTACGACATTATAGATGAACCTGCGCCTCGACTAGAGGAACCTCCTTCAGTGCAAGAATCAACAACCATGGAATGGGAGTTTGAACGAGTTCCAATCACTGAGCTTGATACTGACCAGATTCGAATACGGAAATTCGGTCCACTTTCTGCCCTCCTCCTTGGCAAAGCCATGACAAGACAGGTCCTTTACAGCCGAGCCTCCCATGAGTTCCTTTTCACATCAGAGAAGGATGTACGCGAAACGCTTCTTGTGGAACGAGAAGGTATGGACCTTCTTGAAGTGATAGAAGATGTGACATCAGGACTGATTTCAACTGGCATGAAGCTTGATGAAATGATCCATGAGCACAATTTAACTTTCGTATGTTTCAGAATGGATGATTTGAGAGCTGCTTTCACTGTAGGAACTAGCGAGGAAAAGGTGTCTATCCCCATTGTTGTCATTGGTAACAACAAGAGTGCAGTTGGGAAGCATACGGGTCGAATCCGAGGTATTTTTACCTCTTAGTAATTAATTTGCTCCTAATGATTGCCCTTATAAGGCTCTGACAACTGTTCGCAAATCGGTGCAATAAATGACTCGGGAAGATATTCAGCCTCCTGTCAATTTGAAGATTGCCACAATGGTAGACCTAGCTCGAATGCTTGTATCATGGTCACAGAGGGACCGACCCGCGAGTATGCTATATTTTGAGCACAATGGCAAACACATCTATGGTACTCTGATTTCCAATCATGGCTACTACCAATATTATGGTATGCCGCTCTGGGTTCATGCAGAGGGTGATGGTCCACCAAAGGGCAGTTTTTTGGCATATAAAGCTCGACCAAAAGAGGCTCTAGACTGGGTTGACAATCTTGAAGGTTCTGAACCAATGACTGTCCATCTACCCATAATCAAACTAGCAGGCAAGCTTGAGATTCTTGATTTCTAGAATCCAGTGAAATCTAAATCGAATTCAGACTGTCTTTAGAGCGGTCTGCACAACACTAGCACATATCATCGAGTTCATAGGCAAATCTATTTCGCAATAATTGTTAATTTTTGGAGGTTACCAACTTGGTTTCCAGTGATGAAGCTGCATCCCGACCAGCACGGGTGGCTTTGAAGAGGGATATTGGCTGGTTCGGATCCTTCTCCATGGGCTACGCCGACGTAGGCGCAGACATATACGTGGCTCTTGGTCTTGTTGCCGCATACGCAGCTGGCTGGGCTCCTGTGGCTTTCATCATTGCATCAATCACCTACATAGCAACAGGTCTTGCATATGCTGAGCTGGCTACAGCATATCCCTATGCTGGTGGTGCTCAAGTCTATTCAATGAAGGCATTCAATGACTTTGCAGGATTCCTTGCAGGATGGCTTGTTATGTTAGATTATACTGTCTGCACAGCACTCTTCGCAATAGCCACTACTGGATACCTGACATTCTTCTTTCCAGTCCTGGCTCATACTAGTTTCATTCTTACAATTCTAGGCCTTGAATTCACTGTCAGTGCCATAGGACTCGTAGCATTTGTGATTGTTATTCTTCTCATTAGCATCAACATTGTTGGAATCAAAGAGGCATCCAATCTCAATATCGCTATGGTTGGTCTCAATATTGGTGTGCTTTCCATAATTATCATTCTAGGAGTATTTCTGTCCTTCAATGCAGGTCTATTCAGCACCCAAGTTGTGATTCGTGGATTGCCTGATCAAGTTGGACATATTTCCTATATCTGGAGTGCTGATTATAGCAATCAGAACTTCCTCTATGCGGTGACCTTGGCTATGAGCTCTTTCATTGGCATAGAATCGATTGCGCAAGCGGCAGAGGAAACAAAGCGTCCGGACAGAATAATCCCCCGTGCTACGAAGATGTCAATCATCTCAGTTCTTATCTTTGCGGTGGGTCTTTCTTTCATAAGTCTTGGAATGATTCCCTGGGACACACTTGCAGCAAACCTATCAAATCCCATCTCTGCTCTAGTCCAGAACATTCCCTTCTTTGGTCAGTCTGTATATTTCCTAGCGATCATTGCATTCACAGGGTTCGCAATTTGTTTAGTATCCTCAAACACAGGAATTATTGGGGTTTCACGGGTTGTCTTTTCGATGAGCAACTTTGGTTTGTTTCCCCAATGGTTCTCGAAGGTCAATCCAAAGACAAGAACTCCAGTGCGAACTATTATTGTCTTTGGAACCATTGGTGCTTTGATGGCTCTTATTGGCCATCTCGATTGGGTTGCAGACCTCTATAACTTCGGGGCACTTCTATCCTATCTAATGGTCAATATTTCTCTCATCGTCTTGCGCCATACCGACCGTGAAACGTATCGTTCATGGAAGGTGCCATTTGCTTTCAAACTGAGTGTAAGAGGTACCAGATATGAGATCCCTCTTCCGAGTTTTCTGGGAATTATTGCATGCTCTTCTATCTGGATCTTGGTCGTACTATTCCATCCAATGGGTCGACTCTTAGGTTTCAGCTGGATGGGCATTGGAATCGTCATCTATACTTTACACCGACGTCATATTGGTAAGCCACTGATGAGTAAGGACATTGGGTCAACAATCAAACCGATGACGTACAAGATGAATGCCTTGGTGCTTCTTCGTCCTGAAGAGAAGGAGGAAGTGGCTGAATCGATCTCTAGCAGTCTTGATGCTAGATTTCGCCTAACTCTTATGAGCATAATCTCAACGGACAAGTGGGACTTGCCGCTCTCCAAAGCCGATGAGTATAGAAGGCTTCTTGAATCAGATCTCGAGGAGATTGCTTCAAGCCTTGAGTCGTCAGGCTTTGAAACGGAATCGAATGTACAATTGGGCTCACTAAAAAGAATCGTTGCTGAAGTAGCTGTATCTGAAAAATACGATTTTATCGTGTTGCTACGTGGAAAGGTGTTTAAGAAAGGAAAGCGAAATGGCTTCGAGGATATGATATCCTTTGTTTCTACTGTAGCTCCTGGTAAGCTGATGGTGGTGCGTAGATAATGTCGAAGATACGTGTCATTCTCAACATAACAATAGAGTCACGAGACCTCGATGATGTTTCAAGAGCGCTCGCAGAATTGCCTGAGGTTGCTGATGTCTATGAAGTGACTGGAGAGTCCGACATAGTGGCAATCGTGGAAGCAGATGATGTAGTAGACTTCAGAAATATGTTGAAGAATAGGATTCTGAAAATTGATGGCGTGAAGACAACAGTTTCTAGTGTTATCATGTATGTTCACAAGAAAGATGGTGAGAGCGTAGATTAGATCAGGAGGGTGATATATGGGCACTATCAATGATGCGGTTTTAATGCCAGTTTCGGGTTTGATTGAGTATTCTGACATGGTCGCAGCGATGCTACCACTCTTGAAATTCCAAACAAATCATATCACTTTGCTTCACGTTATTGAAGCTCCAGTATCCACACCCTTGGAATCTAGTGGGATGGATGAGGTCTTCAAAGAAGCAGAAAAGAAGGTCCAACCATTGCAGGATTGGTTGAACAAACAAGGATATGCTGCTGAAATAAAACTCGTCACTGCTCGTGATGTGTCTTCTGCAATAGCTGAAGAAGCATGCACCTCTAAGTATTCCATGATATTCATGATGAAAAGACGAAGGAAGAAGGGAATTCTAGGACCATTTTCCAAAAGTGTCACAGAGAATGTGATACGAAATGTTGACTGTCCTGTTGTAACCATATTAGTTTAGTAGTTTGAAACTCTCAAAGGCCCTCTTATCACTTATCTTTAGATTTCAAGACACCTATCTCAGGAAAATGTAGGTCTTTTTCAATATTAATCAGCACATACCTATAGTGAAAAAGTTGTGCGAAATAATCAAACTGAGTAGTGGTGCTCGATGGAAGACTCTCCGCATAGCTAGTAAGCAGGATCTCGCTGCTGGTAAAATGGTCGTTGTCTGTCCTAATTGTCATGTTGCTTTTGTGGTGAAGGACAGAGAAGTGGAAGTAATGACTCCTGTCTAAGCTCAATAAATCTCTCGAGACGATGCGCGGAGATAGCTCACAGCTGTTAGTCCTGCATAGACCAAGAAAGCAAGCCAAATAATAGCTGTAATGAGCAATAGGTTCGTCTTGAAGAAGAGCTCAACCACTAGGAAGAGCCCTATCACAAAGAGGTTTGAAACGCCCCCTATTGTGGTGTCATTCTTAACTTTCAGTGCGAATTTCACGACATACATGATACCAACGATGGACAACGAAATCCAGTTGATGAAACTTGTGAATAGGATTGATTGATTCAAGAATGGAATTGTACCAAATGGTGTGGGGATTGGCGGAAGATAAAGTATGAGAAACACCGTGAAGAGGATGAGCTCCAGAAGACGTATCCCTCCCGTAGGTGTCTTCGTGTAAACCTCACCATAGAGACCCCTGTCATATTCTTGAGCTCCGAAGTAAATGAAATAGATTGGTGCCCCTACACTGAGTGCGTTGACTAGACACTGAGCGAACCCGTATACAACCTGTAGCCAAAATGTTTCCCAAGTTGCTAGTATATACTCCCACACAACTATGTAGCTTGGAAGGAACTCAAGCATGACGAAGGTGGGGAGAATACAAAGAGCAAGGGCTCCAAGCACAGCTAATGCTGCTCCTGGTTTGCCGCCCCCAAACTTTCCGATGCCAATCCTATAGAACACCGTTCCTGCTACATAGAGACCCAATATGATAGCTAAAGGTGGCGTCGCCATTGGCAAAACAAACAACATCAACACGAAGGCAGCATTGATTCCATAAAACACCCGCCACCTGAGTGGGACACTAGAAATGGTGTCATCCATTATGTATATTGTGTTTGCTAACCTATAGCGTTGATAATAAATAAGCCCAAGCCATGGTGTTGAAAAGACAATCGGAACCGCAATGAAATGGAAGAGCTGATCAAGTAGTACATCTCCAAATGGCATCATCTGTGGAATGAAGAGCATCAGCAAGAAGAAATAGATCGGTCCAATTACTGCAATAAGGACGACTGCAACCCGGGTGCCTAACCAATCTTGACTCACTTTGATTTCTCCATCCATTCGTTTTGTTGATTTAGATAT
>JBHLQK010000166.1:0-6897 GCA_048884925.1 Candidatus Thorarchaeota archaeon | reverse complement strand
AAGATTACTCTGTCATATGATGTGTCTTCGAGGAATTCCAACATCTTCCCAAAAGCCATTGCCTCATCTGAACCAGGAGGTGACATGGCACTTAGGTCTCCAACGAGTTGTGATGCCATCTCCAACTCAGGTCCCGCGCCACCGTCCCCAATTGACGTCTGAAACTCCTGCATGCCCTTCTCTGTATCAATTTCCATACCCCAGAGGTTTTTGACACCCTTAATCTCGATGATTTCTCCGCCTGAGAGATCCTGATCGAAGCTGTCACTTAGACTGTGGGCTGGGTCTGTTGACATAACCAGAGTTCTAAAGCCATGTCTTGCTGAAAGAACCGCCATTGCTCCAGCGCAGCTTGTCTTGCCAACGCCACCTTTTCCCCCTGAGAGGATGAATTTGATGCTATCATTGTAGACGATGTCCCTGATTGTCATTCCGTTACCTCTGGCGGCACGGGTTCATGTAACTCTATTAATGCTTCCATGCGTCCCAGAACATCACGCATAAGTATAAGCGCCCCGCGTGCACTCAGGTAAAACAATGAGTCTTATTACATAGAACTCAAATATGGCGTAGACTTGGAGGATATCTCAATGTCATTCCCGCAAGTAAGAACATCGGTACAAGAATTTCCCTCCACGCTCATTAAATTGATGGGCATTGAAATTCCAGCGGGAATGCCATCGCCCAACGCTGAGTTACTCGGGAAGTTTAATCCCACTGCACTTGTCATTATTATCATAGACAACTTTGGATTATTTGAAGCAGTGGTCTACAAACCCGAGGCGATGATAAAGAACTTGGAGGCATTAGCACTAATCGAAACAGCTGACCCCTACGCGATTCCTCTGTTGAAATCTTTACTTCGCCCCATTTCTGGATTTCATCTGATGCAGCTTGCTCGTGATTACGGAAAGTCTGTCAAGCTAATATGCAGAGAGGATGACACAGAAGCTCTTGGATTTGATCCGGGGATTACTGTTCACAAGCGTGACGACATGGCCACGTATGTTGAGTCTACTAAACACATTTTCAAGACAGAACTCCTCTATCTACACTTCCTTGATTTTGAAAGTCTCTATGCTCAATACGGGCACCGAACTCCACCCAAGACGCTCCTTGAAAAGATAGTCCGAAGGACTGACAACTGGGTGAAGGTTCTGCTTAAACAGGCAAGGGTTGGAACACTCTTTATTGTGATTGGAAACCACGGCAGACATCCAGTGCCTCTCGACTACCAAGGCAAGCTTGCAGAATGGCGGAAGGCTAACGCACCAATTGCCATGATGTTTCAGAAACGATCTGACTAGTTAGAACAGAGCTGGCACTCCAAAGGAAATAGCGACAAGAGATAGGATGAGGCAAAGCTTCCAAAAGCTAACACGTCGAGCCAATCTCAGTAAGGTTTCCATTGATAGAAGACCTGTAATGAAGACAATAATCTCCATCAAAAGAAAGTCTACCGGGGCAATTGATGGCGGAATCGTGCTTCCTGCAAGAACCTCCACAATGAGAATGCCAATGACAGCTGGTACACTCATCAAAAAGCTGAACCTGAAAGCTGTCTCTCTGTCAACTCTTAGCATCAGAAGCGCAGATATGGTCACTCCAGACCTACTAAGACCCGGAAGCACGGCAACACCTTGAACGAGACCTGCAGTAGTGGCCTCAAGCTCTTTCGGCTCATCAGTCTGTACTGAAGAACCTGCGGGTTCTCGTGAAGGTAAGTAAAGGGCAATGGCAGTTACTAGCAGAAAGGCACCGACAATGATATTCAATATTTCTCCATGAATAACTAAGAAACTCTCCTTAAGGAACAGATATAGTGGAATTGCAGTCATAGCGGTACTGACAGTGGCTATTAGTAGCAATCTGAAGAGTGTACGGTCCTTAAGAGTCAGGACCTCAAGGATGACTCTTGGATAGCGTGCCATAACTGCAAGTGCCGTACCTAGATGCAGCCAAGCAACCAAGCTGACTATTTCGTTTTGCGGAACTGAGCCTATGTTGTAAACAAATAATACAACTTGCCCCTCACTGCTGATTGGTAGCCATTCAACCAATCCCTGAATCAGAGCCACAATTATCTGCCATGGTTCCATAAGATAGCCCGCTCTCGTCAGGCTTGGTACTAAACAATTAAAAGGCTAACTCAAAGCGAAAACCACATCTCATAAGTAGGATGCGAGATAATGGTCTTGGACAATGGTAGATTCATGAGTTCTGAACTCGCTCGACTCACTCAGATGTTTGAAGAACACTTTCGGCTAGCTTTGTCAGCAATCAAGATTGTGAGGAGTGCTATGGTCGATTGGCTTGAAGAGAACAAGGCTGTTGACCCTAAGGATTTGAAGAAGATTACTGAATTGGAGGAGAAGGGAGATGACCTCAAGCGTAGTATTCTTGATGAGCTGGCAAAAGCCAACTCCCTGATGCAGAGAGAGGACCTCTTACGTTTGGTCCATTACAATGACAAGCTGATTGATGGTGCCGAAATCGCCTGCTATCATCTTGCAGAAGTAATCAACTCTTGGATCCCGGATGGTGAACTAAAGGAAAGCATCGCTGAGCTTGGTGAACTCGTCACTGAAGAAATCACGCAGCAGAAAGAAGCTGTCAGATTCCTGTCAATCAACATCGAGGAGTCGATTGCAAAAGCACAGGAAATCTGCAGAATCGAGAAGGAAATCGACATCCTACAGAGAAAGATCGTTACATTAGTGTATCCTCTTAAGATAGACTTGGCCATCCTTCTCCGATTTCGTGACTTTATCAATACGCTGGAAGAGATTGCAAACCTAAGTGAGGATGCAGCAATAACAATCCGTGGTCTTTCACTTACATTGAACACATGAGAGCCGGTGTAACTATTGTCAGAACCCGTTGATATGGCCTCTGCCGAGCTAGTTGGTGACAGAGCAATAGTTTGGGATTCAAGTCATGGTATGGCTCTTTATGCTCAGGGATATTTTGGTCAGCCTGTGGGCATAAGAAAGCCAAAGTCTCCCGTGTTCGACAAGCCGCTCGAGCTCTCCCTCATTGAGTGCGCATACCTCACTAGTATAGGGCGTCTTCAAGTCAACAATCCTCCTGACCGTCATGTTTTGGTCTTAGAGGAGATTCTGGCCCTAGGTGAGAAGCAGTCACCCGATTTCCGTGATAGGTTCCTTGTATATTCTCAGGTGCGCCAGCTTGGCTACATTATCCGTCCAGGCCTCAAGTTTGGGACAGACTTTGCGGTGTATGAACATGGTCCAGGGAAGGACCATGCACCGTTTCTGATTCATGTAATCCCTCAAAGGAAAGGTGTAGTTCCACTTGATATTGTCAGAGCTGGACGTCTGGCAACAAGTGTCAGAAAGAAATTCATCATTGCTACAGTCCAAGAAAATGGCGAAATCGCCTACTATAGCTTTGTATGGCATCGCCCTTGAAGATAAATGAGCAAAACAATCCTAACCCTGTAGAGGATGGCTTAGTCCAGAGAGTGCTACCCGAAAACCCATGTGGCAACTCCCAAGCCTGCTAGACCGAGAATCACGCCGAATGTTCCGAGTCCAAGCAACCACTTTATCCAGTTGTCACTATTCGCAAATTCTATTCTTTTAAGGTCCTTGTCAAGAATTCGTAAGAAAAGGGTCCCTTACAACCGCTCATCATTCAAGTCCATTTCATTTCGTCTAATGGACAAAGACTGTATTCCCACTGACACTCAGCGTTGACTTCTCACTGTCGTTAATCCTATGTTGAATAGACCTCATGATAGCTTTCAATTCCCATCGCAAGTCAACTTTATGCTCCGATGGGAGTATAAGCTTCAGTAATGATTGGCGTTTGCAGGATGTTCTGAGAGCCTGACAAGCGCGCACCATCACTGGTACGTTCTCAGAACACCCTTGCAGCTTCGTTCCCATCCAGAGTATTAAATCACCAAGGTATTGGGTCCACCATTCTCGTTGATCAAGTGTTGAGCAGTCGCTTTAGCTTCCTAATCGCTTTAGACTTGATACGCCTCATAGGTCTTCTTGACCTTGACCTCGGCTTGACCCTAAGTCTGGTAGTCTTCTTAGTAAGGTTCACTCTTCCTTCAACGGATCCCCTTCTACCAGTGCGTTTGACTGCTGCTTCCACACCTCGTGAACCCACTGACCCTTTTACATATGTATCCTTGGCCACCCTTCTTACACCTGTGATATAAAGACCATCCTTTCCCATTCCTGCTGCAGCGAAATTGTCCCCCCGGGCAACGCTAACGTTCTTTCGTATGGGTTTCTTTTTTGAATCCGTCATTATGTGTTCTGGCTTCATCCTTGGATTCTAGGCACTTAAAGCTTCCAAACTGAAGAGTAGAATTGGACTACTCACAGCCTCCCAGTGCTATGCTTTTATGACATCATAGGGGAGGGTACAAAAGAACGAGGCACTTCATCCGATGGTTCGAACGTTTAGGAATCGGCAAGCACTCGTTATTGGTGAAGTTCATGTCAGGTAATGGCACTATCCTAAGTAGGAACGAAGCTGAGGAGATACTACAGTTATACCTTGGTCCTAGCAGATGGATGGCAGGCAATTTTGTATATTTGAATAGAAATAGGGCACGGCCTCTGGATCTGGAATATGTCAAGCAGTCAGAGCAGATACATGCCGAAGACCTGCAGAGGTATCTCGGAGTTAAGAGATTATCACATATAGATCTAGACACACATATTGGTCAACTCGCGAAATACGCATGGTTGAAAATCGGATCCCCAGAAGGTGCAGGCTTCTCTCCTATCTTTGATGGGCTTTCAAAAATCCTTGAAAAATACCCTGCTGAGCATGCGCGTCTAGAATCAATTTCCCGTCGAATTGCATATCTCTGCTACCTGAGAAATGAGATCACTTACATGAATGAAAAGTACGACTATGAAGAGATGCCAATCATCTTTGAGTTTTACACAAACAAGGTCGAAACATTCACTATCCTTCTTGTGGACCTACTAATCATCTTGGGACAACTCTGGTGTGACCGACCAGGCTCCAAAGCAAAACCAGGACCTAGACCTACACAATTCAAAGACGTCTTCGAGTGCTTCAAACCTCTTCCTTACGGAGGATTCAGTATCTTTGAATCAATCAATATCATGTTGGAATTGAGTGCAGCAATAAGTGCACGTCACAACTATGTGCATGGCATAGGACCATCTATCAGTCTATCAAATGAAGGTGGAGTAATCGAATTTGAGATACCAGTCAGACAAAGATATGGTAAGTTTAAGGAATATATGAAAACTGAGCTATACGCTTGTCTAGAAAAACCTCCTCCTGCTGATAGATGGATTACAAGAAAGGATTCAAGATTTCCTGAATTCGAATTTGTGTTAAGACGTGCGAGAAGCGGTCGATTTGATTATCGAAGATCTGTTGTCAGATACAAAGGAGAAGTTCCACAATACATTGAGTTGCTAGATAGACTATTGGGACTATTGGGTAGAGGTGTGACATTGGCAATTATACAATAGCTCTTGGATAGTTCAATGTAAGAAGCGGAGTCTGTCCCCCAGTCATTGGTTCCCTCGTCATGACTGTGGGGATAACTCCTGTCCCAGGAAAGGGAAATAGCTATTTCTACTCGTTCCAGTTCTCTATGTTCTTACTGCCACACTTTCGACATACTATGCATCCGTCTGTTGATATGACACCATAAGACTCCCATCCGGGACCCTTGAGCCTAGAGAACACTCTCATGGTGTTGTCGATTGTACCGCAGTCGCTACACTCTACGGTCATAATGAATATCACTCTCATCTTGTTCTTTAAAGCTCACTACTCAAAGAAACCGAGTGCGCCATTTTCTGACGAGCTTAAATCGTCCTACCCACACATAGGAACATGACAGCACTCGAAGACATCCAGAATCGCGTTGACAAGGCTCTCGAGCGAGCCAAGAGGCGCGACAAGACCATTGTCTTTCAGGACATCTCGGTGAAGCAGACCAAGGACCCAGCCGACTACTCCCTGCGCTTTCTCCTGACCCACGACTCCGGTCTCATCGACGAGGAAGTTCGGCTAGGTTGTGGACATAGGCTGCTCTGAGACTGACGGTCATCCAGAGGACGAGGGTGTCTGGCTGGACGAGAACGGATTCCACGAGTTCGTTGCCGTCATCGCTGGGCAGATTTGAAATGGATCAAGTTAGGCGAGAGCATGTGATTGTTTCCGTAGCAATATAACTGCAACAAAAATGAACCCAAATGCAAAAGGCACTAAGAAGAATGGAGTAAAATCAGGTGTTGGCACTCCCCTCTCCGGTAATATGCCAAGCCGCCAAATCTCTGAAAATGGTCCCGGACCTGAAACATTCACAGCCCTCACTCGCCAATACCAGAGGGCAGGTGATAGAGCAATCGGTGGAGTATAATTGGTGGTCTCAATTCCACTAGCTATTATCAAGTCTGTAGTGGAGAAATTCTCAGCCTTGTCAAGCTGAAGTGTGTAGCTGGTTGCATTAGAAACAGCTGTCCACTTGAATACGGGTCGGAGATCTTCTGTATGCGAATCATCACTGGGAGAAATTAGTTGTGGAGCGGATAGCTGGTCAGACAAGAAGAATGCAATCTCACTATTACGATTTGGTACATGTGCGAAGTCGTTCTTCCCATTGATATTTGGTGCATAATATGTTGCAAGAATAATAGCCAATACAAACAGAACAGCAACGCCTTTGTCTTTCATTCTATAGATTATATATACATTGAATTGTTTTGAAGTTTCTGCTACTTATTGTTTCTCCATATCCTCAATTCATTTTGTTAACAATAAATTTCTAGAGAAGAGAGAGAAGAGAAAGGCACGCAGATGCGGCCCTCCCCGACTTCTATTGAGGGGCAGAAGAATAACACTACAGATACCTTTTCTTCC
>JBHLQK010000165.1:0-6900 GCA_048884925.1 Candidatus Thorarchaeota archaeon | reverse complement strand
ATTGGCAATGCTGGCCCTTCTGGCATTGCCTGCACTTACTCTGCCAGGATTTGCAATATTCAGCCTAATCGGAGAGCTCTATCTTATAGATTGGACTTACTCCAAGTATTCTGATGCTAGATCTGAGAGTGCAAAGCTAGCAAACACCAAAGCTCTGGAGAAGGATGCACGTCTCGAAGACGAGATAGACAAGATCGCAGCACGAACCGGACCAAAGGACCAGTTCATAAGGTAGATGTCAACTAGGCAGCAATCAAACGTAAGCAAGATACGCGATACGGAAGTTTATATAGCTCGTATCAGTATCAATATGTGGGTTGAGAAAGATGTCAAAGAAGAAGGCCGAAGAAACCCCAACCATAGCACGCCCTGGCTTACGTGAGAAGCTGTTGAGCAAGCTAGCTGCTGAAAGCTTTGGAGAGGAAGAGAGAGACGTGCCCGTGGTTGCACGAATGAACAAGAAAGTTGTTCATACTCTTGACTCCCTTGTTGCACTTGGCATATTCAAGAGCCGGTCTGAAGCGGCAGCCGCGCTGGTGGAGGCGGCGATCTCATCCAGAGAAGACCTCTTCACTGAGATTAGAGAACAGGCAGCCAGTCTTAGTCGCACGCAAGATGAGGCGATGAAAGAAGCCCAGGATGCAGTCCTTGAGAGACTCAGCTAGTACCAGTTTGTGCCTTAATGGAGCTCCACAATCCATTAAGGCAGCATAGATGCAACTGCTTCCCAGTAATTATCCATGTCTGTTAAGGCGCAGACGGTCAGACCCATATATGGGAGATGTATAATAGATTACTGTGCCGCTCACCGTTGCCTATGAACACGGAGTTGCTGACCATTTCCGAAGAAACTGAGAAACTGAATCGGGGATACATTGGGAAGATGTACAATAGTGGCCCTCATATAGTAGATGAAGAGAGTATTCGCCGCTATGCGCTTGCCACGAACGAACAGAATCCTCTATACTTGGACGAGGAACGTTCAGGGGAAGTGATAGCTCCACCAATCTATCCAGTCGTGTTTATTCCTTTGCTGCTTGAACAACTCGTAGAAGAAGGCGAAGCAATGGGTCTTGACATTCTGAGAGTGGTTCATGCCGAGCAGGAGATGACATGGAGGGGGGTTATTCGTTCCGGCGACGAGATTCAATCCTCAGCAAAGATAGTCGGGATGAAGCGAATAGGAGTGAATGAATTACTGGAGATGGAGATTCTCTGTAAACGTCAGGGGGAGATAGTCGTGGAAATGCAGTATCGATTGATGCTCAGAGGAGAGAAGAAGAAGGAGAAGCAGGAAGAGTCAGTTTCACCTCCGGAAGTGAAAAGAAAGAGGATTGCGGCACATACTGTATTTGTTACTGAAGACCAAGGGGTGAGATATGCTGAAGCCTCAGGAGACCACAATCCAATTCATACGAGTGATGAGGTAGCTAGATTCGCAGGCCTTCCAAAATCTATACTCCAGGGTCTTTGCACGATGGCAATCGCGTCTCAGGCGATTGTGGATGAGCTGCTTCAGGGAAACCCCTCTCGACTGAAGGCTATGAGTGTACGTTTCTCAAAACCTGTGTTCATGGGACAGGAATTAACCACGGAAATCTATGAAGCTGAACCAGAGAAACACATTGTTCACTTTGAAACCATCGACTCAAGAGGAACCCCGGTCTTGACTCGGGGTATGGCAGAGTATGTCTAGCCCAAGAATGCGTCTTGACTTACTCGCACAGTGTATACTTCACCGGTCGCACACTTGTCCCCCCCAGAATATAAGGAACATTCAACGGTGATTTTCGGCCCACTGATTTTAGCAACTCGGGCGTGGATCGTTATAGGTTCGTCAATTGGCGTGGGTCTGAGGAATCGAATCGATAATCCCGATGTCACGTACATGAAGTGACTATCACCACTTCCTTCTGCCTTGTGAGCAGCGGCATTCGCCGTACCTGTCCCATGACAATCAATGAGGGTGGCAATGATGCCGCCATTGAGAATGCCCTTGAATGCAATGTGATGGGCTTTAGGCTTCCATATGGCCACGGTTTCTTCATTCTCCCAATAACTCTTCAGCTGGAGTCCATGCTCATTGTTCTTCCCGCACCCATAGCAGAAAGTGCCCTCGTGCGGCCATGATTCCTGTATTGTTTCTCTTGACATATCAGTCACGCCAGGTGTGTTCTACCTTGGAAACTTCTCAGAATGAATAAGCGTATTGATAGGTGCTCAAAGTAGAAAAGCACAGAATTGGGATATTATTGAGAAGAATGGGGCGGAGATCCAAGAGGAACAGGAAGAAACGTAGAGAAAGAAGTCGTTCACATGATGTTGGAATAGAAGCCTCTTTGGCACCGGCTTGGGTTCCAAGTCATGAAAGCACACGATGGATGCGAATGGTTTCTAGAAGTCATAGAAGACGCCGTCAAAGGCTATCCCGGGCGCTACGTAGATTGTACCTTTAATCCAGATCCATTTCCTGTTCAAATTGAATAGATACAACTCCGATGCGTGGATTTGTGTCGGAAACAAATAGCGCAGCATCAGAGACAACGGAGATGGACAGAGTCTTGATGTGCCTCGATGTGAAATTCATTCGGTATTATCAACTTGTGTCCAACTCCAGTTGCGGTGCATAACCTTATTCTCGGAGATATCCACATTCGAAAGCCATATTGAGATTATAATTGAATCAATGATGAACATTCAGCACTCCCTGTAGCTTTTTGTCAGCTTCCTAGATTGAAGGTGTAGAAATGATAGAATTTGAGATGATGGAAATCAATGAAGTCAATGTTGATGAAATCAGCCAACTATTACTGGATGTGAAGACATCCAATGGAGAATGGAGTGAGGAAGTGGATTTAGAGAGGGTCAAGCAGGTCTTTCTGCGCAACTTCGAAAACACAGAGGATTTGGTTTTGCTGGCAAGGCAAGTGGGAAGACTCATTGGTCTAATTGTTATTCATTTTGACCAACAAGACACGATTGAGATGAATCCGTGGTTTCTGAATGGGCATCCGATTGTACATCAGGAGTTTGAGAAGGCACAACTAGAATCTAGAATGATTCAGAGAGTCAAGGAGTATGCTGAAGCAAACGCAATTGTGAGAGTGAATGTTCATTTCATGAAAGATGGTTGTCATCTACCGGGATTCTATGAGGAGCTTGGCATGTTTCTTCTTGAAGAAGTGACTCATCTAAGGGCAGTTCTGTCTGAGCTAGAGATTCTCACTGCACAGCCAACGGATGAGGTTGATATTATTCCTCTTCATGAAGCACAGATAGAGAATCTTTACGATTGCTGGTATGAATCCTTTCGGACTGGTCAGGATAGGAGCTTTTTCAATAGACCACGAGAACAGAATCGAGCGCACTTTGACGAGATGTTCGATAAAGAGGAGTATGACAATCTAGCATCTATAGCCTTGAGGAAAGGTGAACGGATAGTAGGCTTCGCGTTGGTCAAACACACGCATGGCGAGAAAAACGGTCATCTATGGGAGCTTGGAGTGCATCCCGATTTCAAAAGGAGAGGTTTTGCTAAGATGATGTTAGGTGCTGTAAGAAGAAGGTTGCTTCAAGAAGAAATGAAGACACTGAGTCTGAACTGTGATAGATCAAATGATCCAGCATTTAAGCTGTATCAAAGCTACAACTTCAGTGAGGAGTGGACGCAAGTCGGGTATACGTGGATGCCTGAGCCTTGAAATAAATTCCCCTTTCGAAGAGGTTTTGTGCCCAGATTCGCCATTATTGCCTTGGTAAACATGGAAGAAAAAACGGAAAAGGATTGGAAGTTGACCCTTAATCCTGAACAATTCAAGGTCCTCAGACAGTGTGGGACAGAACCTCCTTTCAGCGGCAAGTATGTCCATCACAAAGAGAATGGCATATACATATGTGCTGGATGCGGGAATGAACTCTTTACGTCAGATACCAAGTTCGAGTCAGGAAGTGGGTGGCCTAGCTTCTGGGAGAAACTCTCAGAAGATAGCGTAGACCTCAAGCCGGACAACAGCTATGGAATGAGAAGGACTGAAGTTGTTTGTAAGAAGTGCGGTGGGCATCTTGGACATGTATTTGATGATGGACCCAATCCTACCGGACTTAGATATTGCATAAACTCGCTTTCGCTGGATTTCAAGAAGATGGAAACAGAAGAGTGAACTATCCTATTTAGCTCATTTCTTGTAGTTATATACTGGCTTGACTTGGTCATGTTTCGCTTCTGAATCGAAGTTTCTGCCGGACTTCCTTGTCCAGAACCACAATAGGTACATCCTGCGCCATCTCCTTCATATCTTCTAGAATCTCTAGATCGAGCTCGTATTCTTTAGCAAACTCTTCAGCGAACGAACCGTCTTGAATCTCGCCAAGTGACTTTTGCATCTGTTCACGGAGTTCAGGATTAGCATAGCGAATCCCCCTAGACATGCTGCCGTATTGACTTGTTGGAGAATGGAGTTCCAATTGCTTTAGAGTCCCTAGCTGGGCAATCTTTTCCATTGTGTATGCTAATTCCCCAGACATGTAAAGTTCCACCAATACAGCCTCTGGGGGATAACCAGCTTCCACAGCTACATCCACTGCAGTTGTGAGGACTTGGCCAAATGCTGGGCCGAAGCACTGCTCATTGAAGAGATCGAGTTCTGCCTCTTGCTTAAACGTTACTTCGAGAAGTGCTCCGCCTGGTTTCGTGGCTCCAATGCCCTTTGAGATTGCCAGCGCATACTGCTTTGCCATTCCAGAAATGTCAATGTGAACTCCAATGAAGACATAGAAGCCACGGTTCTTCTCATATGCTTCTCTTACACCGGCACCTATCATTCTAGGAGCGACAAGGATTGTATCAAAGTCTTGAGGCAGGACAAGTTGTTCAAAGGTGATATTATAACCTGATGCGAAACACAATACCTTGTCAGATGTCATTTCAGGGAGGATGCTTTCCTCAAAGACACGGGGTTGGACTTCGTCAGGGATTAGGACCATTACAAAACGGGCACGTTTGACAGCACTTCTAATCTCGTGAACATCAAATCCATCAGAAATAGCAATATCCCAGTACGCATCACGGATGTTGCCAATAATGACATCCGCTCCAGAGCCCCTTAGATTCAAAGCCTGGGCTCGACCTTGGTTTCCATAACCAATGATTGCTATTGTACCATCGAGCAGCCCAAGATCAGCATCCTCATCAAAATAGACAGGAATGCCCTGTTTTTCTGACCTATCTTCCTTTGCTCCGGACATACAGCTGTTTGATTAATTGTGAGATATCACTGTGTCGGAACTAAGCGTATGACTTTGTTAGCGCATCACTTAGACTAGCAATGAATCGCTCTTCATCCTCTGCCAGCCTCTTCTTTACTTCTTTCCATGCGGCTGAACAGTTCTTGTAGTCCACGCCTACCATTTCATGAATCGCCATGTCGATGCCACGCTTCTTCTCCTTCGTGACATCAATGCCAAGTTCTTCAAAGATATGACTGATATGTCGAAAGTAGCAGGTCATTGCGTTCACCCTGAACCAAAAGACAGGAAATCCTAGGTAGAAGACTGCTTTCAAGCTTTCCTCAGGTTGAAAAAGAGAGATGGAAGAGAGTTCTGACTCTCCCCAAAGTGACTACATATAGATGTAAGCTAGAATAAGTAGAAAGCCATAGAGGAGATTTCCAATGATTGCTCCAGCGAGAGAAAGACACACATAGTGTCTTTTGCCTAAGCAACATCTTTAAGATAGTTAAGTTCCTTTCTTGAATTCGAGGACGCGATATGAAATACCGACGGGTTGGCAAGAGTGGTCTCAAGATTAGTGACATTTCACTTGGCTCATGGTTGACCTATGGTGGAACCGTCGAGAACCAAGTTGCCAAGGAATGTATGAACACCGCCATAGAAGAGGGGATCAATTTCATCGACTCGGCTGAGATCTATGCTGGGGGAAAAGCAGAGAGTGTGATTGGAGAGTGGCTGGTCGAAGAAAAAATCGATAGGAAGAACCTAGTGATTTCTAGCAAGGTTTTCTGGCCAACCAGCGAGGCAGTCACCGACTGGGGAAACAGTCGCAAGAACATCATGAATGCAATAGATGGGACACTTGAACGTTTGAGAACAGACCACTTGGACATTTATTATTTGCACAGGTTTGATACAACAACTCCGGTCAGAGAAACAGTAGAAACAATGGATGATCTGGTCCACTCTGGAAAGGTTCGATATTGGGGAACGTCGGTATGGACGGCTGCTCAATTGGAACGTGTTCATGCGATTGCCAAAGAGCACGGTCTGCAGAGGCCTATCGTGGAACAGCCCATGTACAATATGCTCTTCAGACATATTGAGCTTGAGATTATGCCAGTGGCAAAGAGTCATGGCATGGGCTTCACCGTCTGGAGTCCGCTTTATCAAGGGATTCTCACCGGGAAATACAATGATGGAATACCAGAGGGGAGCCGCGGAAAGAGTATGGAAGGCTTTCTCAAGTATCTCACAGAAGAAGTTCGAAGGAAGATTATCGAGATGACAGCAATCGCCGAATCACTTGACATCTCTATGACTCAACTAGCCTTAGCTTGGATACTCAGGCGGCGTGAGATTTCAGCAGTATTGATTGGCGCAACAAACCCTGAGCAAGTGATTGAGAACGCAAAAGCATCTGATGTCAACCTTACCAAGACGACACTTGACGAGATTGAATCAATCCTAGATAATGCACCACAATGGCCTAGGACATATGCACCAAATGTGTTCTACGAGGAGAATATGAAGTAAGAAAAGAACGACAACTCCTCTTTTTTAGATAAAGTGAAGATAAAGCATCGAACGGCGTAATGGTTGAAGAAATGCACCCGAAGCCTCTTATTTGCTTCATAATCTACAGGACTTCTTAGGTGAATTCATGGATAG
>JBHLQK010000164.1:0-6938 GCA_048884925.1 Candidatus Thorarchaeota archaeon | reverse complement strand
GCAATCTCCTAGAGATTTACGTTAAGGGTGACAGGGGCTATACATTGATGACTTCTGTGGGTGACCATGCGCTTATCCTGGTTCTAGCTAGACCTGATGCGCAGTTGGGACTAATTTTCGTAGATATGAGAAGAATGGCTGACAAGCTTATTGAGATTCTCTGATATTTTCATTCAATCGATGGGTACTCTAGTTTCCTTCTCACTTGATTCTCTGGCTGATTATATCTACAATCTCCTTTGCCACGTTTCGTTTCGAAGAGAGAGGCACCTTCTTCACGACTCCTTCGGAACTGACTATCAATACCTCATTCGTGTCGGTTCCAAATGCCACACCCTTTCTATGAGCATCATTAGCCACTACTAAATCACAGATTCCACCATCAATCTTGGCTTTCGCTCGTTTCTCTAGTTCCTTATCCGATACTTCAGATTCTACCTTGAAGCCAACGATAAACATCTTCTTGTATTTCTCACGGACCGCTTCGATGATTTTTGGTGTTGATTCAAGGTCGACTGACAGCTTTTCCTTGCCAGAAGCCATCTTGATGTCTTTTTTCTCAAGTGGGATATAATCCAGAACCGCTGCTGCAGAAATTACAGCGCTTGTCTTGGATTTCTTCAACGAGTTCATCACAGCCTCCATCATCTCAGATGGAGTTTCCACATTGACAACATCAACATAAGGTGGAGGTTCTATTATTGTTGGGCCGATTATCAAATCAACAGTGCCTCCCCTGAAGGAAATCTCCCTCGCAACTTCGATCCCCATCTTTCCACTAGATGGATTAGTGATGAATCGGACTCTATCTATCCACCCTCTCGTTGGTCCTGCTGTGACAACGAAGTGCTTGCCTTCAAGGTCTTGCGGACTGAGCATGGCGATGACCTTTTCAACAATTGTGTCTGGTGATGCAATCTTTGCCTTCGCCTCCTCCATCCTGGAGCCCATTATCTGCACTCCTATTCTGCTCAGCTTATCTATGTTTTCAAGAACACCAGGGTGATCATACATTGAGCGATGCATTGCAGGCACAATAAGAACGGGAATGCCTGCCCCAATTGCAGAAGTTGCAGTCGTGGTTACTGCAGTATCATCTATGCCATTGGCTATTTTGCCGATGGTATTTGCAGTAGCAGGCGCTATCAGATAGAGGTCTACATGCTCATCATGCTTACCTCCTAGATCGACATGCTCGATTTGCCCAGTGAGTTCCACAACAACTGGATTTCCAGTTGCCCATTCCAGTAAATAGGGGTGGATTATCTTATGGGCCATTGGACTCATTATTGGATAAACCTCAGCCCCATGACGCATCAAGAGTCTTGAGATGGCGACACACTCAACTGCCGCCACGCTGCCCGTAACGCCTAATGCAATTTTCTTACCTTTCAGCATCTGACTCAGGCTTCCAATAATCAGTTTGGATGTGTGCGTCATTTGACTCGCCCATGAAGAATCAATGAACACATGTTGATAAACTGAACGAACTCCACTTATCAGGTATCCATCACACCAAGCTTCTAAGGAAGTCGGATATCAGTGCCTTAAGGACCCCCAGCTCACAGTAGGTAGAGGTGGGTAAAGAATATATGAGTTGACTTGAATGTGCGGGAGTGTCAAAAATGGACTGTCATAGCAGATACCATATGGGGCGCGCAGCAATTGAAGAACTGACCACATCAATCTGATACGTAATAGAACGAATCTCTAAAACAATGGCGGTGCAAATACCATGGCTAACTCTTCTCAAAATCCTGATATCTTCAATGAGTTTATTCCTGAGAAGAGAGCTAGATTTCAAGCATATGACAAGGTGTATTCATCTCTTGGCGCTCCCAGTCAATCGTTATTTGTTCTGGATAATGACAATGAAGTTGACACCTTCCAACGAGACTTCAACGAGTTCTTGACCTATAAGGGCCGTAAAGATTCGGCTTCAAATGAATTGCCTTACCATGTGGTTCGTATAGGTTACGATGGCGATATGCTAGATGACATGTTTAGACTTGTTGTTTCTAAGGCTTCGGACAAGTTTCAACCAGCCAAACTAGATGTCAGCATGCTGTTTTCCAAGCAGGCAATCTTCCAACACCTCTACAACATTATCACTCAAGACAAGTTTATCCTCTTTCATATCACTGAGTTCCCTCTCGCATACTATTTCGAAACGGCAGTGGTTGTTGATGTTGAGGAGCTTTCCGATGTGATGGATCCTGCAGTCCATGACGAAACGATTACTCGATACCTGAACGATCTTCGGGAGCAAGGTACTGAGGAGCATAGAAAGACGTATAGCTTCTTCTACAGAATCAGTACTTCGTTGTTGATGGAGCTATCTAACGTATTCCTTGTGGTTCCGACTGCCGAAATGCATCGGCATATGGTTGTCACCAGCTGGAGGACACAGACCCTCCTTCTTGGATTTAGCCCTCTTACATGGTCTTCTGGGAGCTTTCAGGTATTTGACCTGAGCGGACGTGACATTGATGCAAGGTGGGGCTTTCCTGCACAGCAGTCAAAAGATCCTCGAGTCAAGCAATACACAAGCCTTGTTCCACTGGGAAAGGAGTAGACCAACAAGGCATGATGTATAGTTTAATACATATCTGTATATACGCCAGATACATTGTATATGGTTGAGTATATTAGGCACAAAAACAGGCGATGGAGTGACCACCTTGAAATCACAGGGAGAGAACCTGCTAGATACTGCTCAGGCTTTTGTACCTGGGCATATTACAGGAATCTTTCGAATCCATGATGATCAGGACGACCCGCTTCGCTGTGGCTCAATTGGAGCTGGATTCTGTGTGGACATAGGCACAACTACTACTGTGAATCTGGTGGACGCTGCGAGAATAGAGGTGTCGGTCACATATAACGGCAGACAGATTGAAGCCCCAGTAACAACGACGGTGATTCAGAGATTGCTACAAACACATCATAGAGTCTGCAAAGTCGAGGTTGAACATGAATCCATGCTCCCTATCGGAGTTGGCTTTGGAGCTTCAGGTGCAGGTGCCTTGGGAGCAGCCCTTGCACTATCAAGTCTTATTGATGGTAAATTTCACCCTCAAGATGCGGCGAAATATGCCCACTATGCAGAAGTCGTGAATCATACTGGATTAGGTGATGTAATCGCACAGACAATTGGTGGGGTAGAGGTTCGTACAAAGCCTGGTGCACCGGGAATTGGCGAAGTTGTCAAGATTCCTATCAATGAAGAATTCAATGTTATTTTGGCCGGGGCTCCAGGCCTTGAAACCAAGAGTGTCCTCACAAATCCAGAATGTCGTGAGCGAATCATCAGTGTTGCTGATGACCTAATGAAAGAGCTGGTGAGCAATCCTACGATAGACAGCTTTGTCTTCCATTCAAAGCAATTCGCTCACTCCATTGGACTCATGACATCTAGAGTGAGCTCAGCACTCAGTGAACTTGAAAGAATCGGACTCAATGAATCCAGTATGGTAATGCTAGGCGATTCAATATTCTGCTTCTGCAGGGATAGTGAGTCGGATTATGCATTGGATACATTGTCACGATTCTGGGAGCCCAACCAAGTTCTTGTGACAGGAATCTCAAAGGAAGGCGGGAGGCTGGTGAACTGACGAAAATCATTGTGCCAGAAGACCATCCTCGTAAGGCTTCACTTGACATCCGTGAGAAGATAATTGAAGGGCACGAGAAGAATATAGTTGCCACTGCTGGTCTATTGGCCCATGGACGTGGTGAGGCATTCGACTACATGCTAGGTGAGGTCACCAACGCAGAGGCCATGAATGCATGCAGAGCAGCCGTGGCAGCAATGCTTCTCGCGGAGCACCCTATAATCAGTGTTAATGGAAACGCATGTGCCCTGGTTCCTGATGAGCTAGTTGAGCTATCCGAACTGACTAATGCGCCATTGGAGATCAATCTGTTCTATTATCGTCCTGAGCGAGAAGATGCCATTCTTCAGGCATTGCTAGCCGCAGGCGCGAAAGAAGTATTGGGCACACACGACCGTCTCTCTGAAACTATTCCTGAGCTGAGTAGCAATAGAAGAAAAGTTGACTCAGAAGGAATTGCAAAGGCGGATGTGGTCCTAGTTCCACTTGAGGATGGCGATCGGACTGAGGCATTAAAAGCGATTGATAAGTTTGTTATAACAATTGACCTCAATCCGATGTCGCGCACAGCATTATTCTCTGATATCACTATTGTTGACAACATTGTAAGGGCCGTACCCCTGATGGTGCAGATTGCAGGTGAAATGCAGGATTGGCCCCGTGATAAACTGAAAGCACTAGTATCTGGCTTCGATAACCGTAAGAATTTGAGCAAAGAGGTTTCTCTGATGCTAGACTATCTAGAAATTCAGAGAGATTCTAGCCATATGGGTGATGAACCTTGAAGATAGTAATAATGGGCTCTGGAGCAATAGGAAGCCTCTATGGAGGATTACTAAGCCTCGCAGGTGAGGAAGTGGTTCTTCTCATTGGGAGGAAGCCGAATGTTGATGCAATCAATGAACGTGGTTTGAAAATCAAGGGAGTTCTTGGCGAACATACACTCCCACTCAATGCCACAAGGAGTTCCGAGGACATTGATGCAGCAGACCTGGTGCTCATCACAACGAAGGCCTATGATGCGGTTGAAGCGGCACGTCGATTAAAGCATCTGGCAAAGAAGGGGACGTACTTCCTAGTTCTTCAGAACGGTATCGGTACTGAGAAGAAAGTGGCTGAAGTTCTGCAGTCTCGTAGGGTCTTGAGAGCCACTACTTGTATGGGCGCAATAATGACTGGACCCGGAGAGGTCACAGTAACAGGGACCGGAATCACTGAGGTGGGATCTCACTTCCCCGAGAATCAAGAGATAGTTGAAAAGGTTGTCACTATGATGAGAGATGCGGGATTCGATGCGATTTCTTCTGAAAATATTGAGGGAGTCGTCTGGACCAAGACCATTGTCAATTGTGGAATCAATCCTATAGGTGCCCTAACCGGCATGACTAACGGCGAAATCTACAATGATATGCGCCTTCGACAACTAGTCATAAATCTAGTAGAGGAAACCGTCCATGTGGCGGAAGCTCTAGGCATAGAGCTCACAACTGATGACCCGGTTCGATATGCTCTTGGAACTGCAAAAGCTACTTCAGAGAACATCAATTCCATGCTCCAAGACATCCGATGCTGCAAACAGACTGAGATAGATGCGATCACTGGTGAAGTGATACGGCTCGCGAAGGAACTTGGAGTAGATACGCCCCTCAGTGAGTCTGTCTATGCCCTAGTCAAAGCTCTTGAGTCAAAGGTAACTAGACTCGAAAAGCGTGAAGACAAGTTGATACCATTATCAGTAGATGAGGTCGAGAGAGCAATCACTGGTACCTGAACATACTGCTTGCCATTTGATATGACGATTCAGCGTGTCTTTTCGCATTACTTGTGATTGCACTCATATGTCCCGGCAATGCAATGACGAAATCCCATTCGGTTATCCTTTTCAACGAAGCAACTAATTCCTGAGGATTCCCGGTGGGAAAATCAACTCGTCCAAAGCTCCCCCCAGAAAACAAAGTATCTCCGGTTATCAGGATCCCTCTCTCTTCCATATGCAAACATATACTTCCTATCGAGTGTCCAGGGGTACTATAGACTTTGAAACAGACATCACCTAGACACAAATTCTGACCCTCCTCAAGCAGATTATCAATCCGCATTGAAGGGAATTCGACCCCGAAAGTGCTGGAGAGCGTTAAACGCATGTCTCCTGAGTTAATCATATCACCCTCTGATTTATGAAGATGTATCTTTGGACTAGAGGACTCGATGATAGGTAGAACGCCCCCAATATGATCAATATGACTATGTGTGAGAATAATATCTGTGATTTCTTCCTCAGATGTTCCAATCTTCTCAAGATCTTGATTCAATGCATCTGCATACATTCCCGTTCCGGCATCGACTAGAATCTGATTCTCTCCCGCGTTGATGTAGATAATATTGGAGTCGAAAGAGTTGCTGACTCTGATGTAGATATCGTCGCTAATCAGACTAAACATCGAATCACCCCATATTTTCAACTAGTCTATCAATCTCTTCTCTATTGTTATAGAAGTGAGGTGACACCCTGAGTCTACCATTGCGTATTGAGCAGTGAATCCTTTTCTCAGAGAGTTTCTTGTTTAGATTCTCAACGCCTATTGGTTTACAAGATACTATGGGGGACTCATTATGCTCGTGGAAAGCGTAATACTCAATTCCTTTCTCATTGAGGACTTTTCGCAAATATTCTGCATTTTCTAGGGCTCCCCTTTCCCTTGCTTTTGCTGGAAGTGAAGTAAGCATCCGAAGAGATTCCAGAAATCCCACGTATGCGATCATCGCCGGTGAACCAATCTGGAACTTCTTAGCATCTGAAAATGGCTCTCTTTCAAAGTAGCTGAACTCTTCAATGTCTTTGACTCCCCACCAGCCAAGGTATCTTGGTTTCAGTTCATCCATGACCTTGTCACTGACATAGATGTAGCCAGCTCCAATCGGGCCCAGCATCCATTTTGCGGCATGTCCTGCCGCAAAATCTACCTCTTCTTTGACGAGGTCTGTGTCTGCCCACCCTGCAGCCTGTATGATGTCAGCTACGAGATATCCTCCTACGTCATGCATAATCCTAGCAAGAGCCCTCAATTCTGACCTAAATCCTGACCCGAATTGTACTTGACTTATAGCCAATACTCTCGTGTTCTCATCAACCTCTTCTTGGAAAGCATCCGTGGGTACTGCACCATCGACTGACTTCACAACTCTCAGCTCAACTCCATGTATTCTGCACAAATTCTGCCATGGAACATAGTTTGCTGGGAATTCAAGGTCACAGAGCACGACATTGGAGCCTTCAGGGTATTCTATGCTATGAGCAAATGCATTTAGCCCTGAAGTTGTATT
>JBHLQK010000163.1:0-7082 GCA_048884925.1 Candidatus Thorarchaeota archaeon | reverse complement strand
GTCAATCCCTCAACAGTGATCTTGTCTTGTGATACTGTCAACTCATTCACCCTCCATCTTGATGCTGTCAGTCGGGCATTCATTAGCGCAGATTCCGCAGCCCTTACAGAAGTCATAGTTGTACTCGTAGGAACGAGTACCATCATCGTTCTCAATCAATCTGACTGCCATATCAGGGCAGAAGATCCAGCAACGTCCGCAGGTTCCATTCTTCATCCAGAGACAGTTTGTGGAGTCGTGTATTGGGCGTTCAGCTCTCCACCCGCCTGTCAAGTACTTCTTGGCATTACCAGGCTCAATGATGTTACCCGCCATTGGTATCTCGTCGAACTTTTCGCTCATCCTATCTTTGCCTCCTCTACTGCCCTCTCCATTGCCGCCTTGTTCAGGTCGCCCACTTTGCCAGGGTATCTCTCCAGAACTTCCTCGATGACTGTCTCAATCTTGACGACTCCGGAAGCTTTCACAGCAGCAGCCATCGTCGGCATATTGTAGAAAGGTCTGCCAAGAATCTCCATTGCGATGGATGTGGCATCAACTGTGACTACTTTTCCCCCCTTGAAGCCATACTTGGATCGCACCTCATCAGGGCTCAAAGTTGTGTTAAGAACAAGAGTCCCATCCTCTTTGAGCCCTTCTGAAGGGTTCACGACGTCAAGTAAAGTCGGGTCGATACACACCACTATATCTGGATTATAGACCTGTGCATAGACCTGGATGGGCTTCTTGCTGATTCTCAAAAACGCCCGCACTGGGGCTCCGGTCCGTTCTGGTCCAAACTCGGGGAACGCCTGAATATAGTTGCCCTCAGCGAGAGCGGCCTTTCCGAGCATTTGGTTAGAGGTCACGACACCTTGACCGCCTCTACCATGCCAGCGGAACTCGGTGATTCCTTTTGCGAAGTCAAGCGCCATTGTCTTTCTTCACCTACATAGGGAAGCTTCGAAGCTGGCTCCCTTTGCCCTGCTTAAGTATTTGATGGCTTGACCCCTCTGATGAGGCAATTACCTTCACGTTACTCTTGTCTTTTCAGAAATGCAGCAACGAATAGAACAATGGCTAATATTCCTCCAGTGCTCGTAATGGATAAGCCCAAAAGTAGTTTGAACTCAATGGCTTTGGAGGTAGCATCAGAACTGCTGTCCTATGTTTCCTCGATTCATCTGTTTTCGCTATACTCCGAATGGAATTCCTCTATCCCAGGACTCAAAGATAGAGCCCATGCGGAAGCCTACTATTCGCATTGTATTAAGAAACAGTTTCCGCTGATTACACTCTCTTTCTAGTTACCATTGATGCAAATATCGCAGAGATATGATTTCGAACTCGTTCTTATCTTACTTTTCGCATCAGAATCAACACGACGAAAACCACAAAGACAGCTATGATTGATGAGCTCCCCACAAGAGTAGTGCCAATGCCTCCCAATATGTAATGGACAACATAGACTATTACGAAGTCTGTAATCAGCTTACCACTTCCATCAATGAAGTCAATGGTATAGTTATAGACACCTTCACCGAGTCCTCCTACATCCAGACTCACTGTTTGCAAATGCCATATTTCCGACTCCACGAATATTCCATTAACTTCAATCTCATATCTATAGGGATTTGAGTCGTAAGCTTCCCATTGGACTTGATAATTCAGTTCATCAGAATCCTCATAGCTTAAATCATCAGCTCTTTTCACGAAAACAGGCGATTCTGTATCATTGAAGTATTGTGGAAATCTGTCCGAGGCGCCTCCTACGCCACTAATTTGGTAGTTATCCCCTCCATCATATCCCCACCAAAAGTTGCCCAAGCTGACGTTGTCATCCCAGACATTGCTCTGGCCATTATCGGCTGCATTGTGAGAAAAATCAATGGAATCCTCAGGACCATTCCATCCAATCAAGTTGTAGAAGATTCGATTATCGAAGGTACCAAAGGACATCAATATACCTTGTGCCTCCGCTCGATAGACCTTGTTACCTATTACAGCTCCATTTACAGAGTTGTAAAATATAACTCCAGTATAAGTTCCATAGATTGCATTTGAGATGATGTGGCAATTGTCTGATAGGCCAACTGTTATGCCCATGCTACTAGTCCCGAAGATTGTGCAGTTGATTACAGTTATCTGCGTGGATCCTCTGATTTCTATTCCCCGCCTGCCCCCTGTAATGGAGCAGTTATCTACAAGTCCGTTTCTTGAATTGAGAATTAGCAGATTATCCGTAGACTCACCATTCGTCGAGAGATATGAGTTGCGGATCACAAAGTGTGCGGTCACGTTGTAGATCATAATACAATTCTGGGAATCGACTGTTATATTGAGATTCTCTATCATATAGGGGTTGACATACGAGCCATTTCCCTCCCAACGCTGGCTTTCAAAATCCAGGTTGTCTTGGACAATTATTGGACCATGTGTAATGAGGGACATTGATGGAGCTTGAGAAGGTTCTATCGCACCGTCTATTGAAACATCATGGGATATTTCCACTGCGTTGAAGGCTGACAATGGAAGGGTGGCTAGCATCATAATTGCGCAAATGGTTGCCATCTGCCTAATTCTCAATATGAAAACGGACCTCCCATAATGTTGACCGCTGTGCTTCCAGATTACTTATGCATTGAGAAAAGAGCATTCAATGAAGCCTATGGTCTCTTTTTTAATATGCATAGAATCATAATGAGGATGACAACACTCAATATTGATGCATATGCGACCAACTCGGTTCCTATGTCACCAAGAATAATGTAGAGTACTGAAGCCAATACGATGTCTTCGGTCGTATTACCTGAGCCGTCTGTCACAGCTAAAATGATGTTATAGTCACCAGGTTCCAGATATTGCAGGTCGAAACTGATTTCCTCATCTATCCATACGCCTGCACTGGTGACCATGCCATTTAGGAGGAGCGTGTATTGAAATGGAAATATATCTCTTGGGTTCCAGCTTACAATGACTGGACTGCCCTCCCCCATCACAATGTCTTCAGGTGCATTTATCCAGGGTCCTTCTGAGTCTATGAGTTCAATTGGATCTAGGTCTTGTGAATCGGAATCTCCACTAATATTGTAGGGTCCAGGGGGCGCATAATCGGACCACGAATTTGTGAACCAATTGTTATTTCCGCCATTGTCAACTGCATTGCGGGAATATGAAGCTCCTAGCTCATTCCATCCAATGAGATTAAAGGTGAAGCTGTTGAACTCAGAACCTGCATCAACGGTGAGTCCATATTGAGCATTAGCATAGATTCGATTAGCCGAGAACACGCATTGTGAAGCATAGACCAGCTCAACTCCCGTGGCGTGTCCATAGATTGAATTGCCTGTCGCCGTTGCATTGAGGGAATTTATGAACACTAATCCACTACCGCTATCGCATATAGTGTTTCTAATGAATCTGAGGCTTATAGACTGCAAACATCGAATGCCTTGGCTTCCTCCGATTATGACGTTTTCTTCAATGGTGCTATTCACTACATTCAGCAGGTGAATGACGTAGTTTGGAGTGCGAGTACTCTTGAGAAAGCAGTTTCTTATTACGAAGATATCGTTTACATTTGAGATTGATATACAAGACGTCAACGAGGATATGTTGACTCTTTCAATAATATATGGATTAGAATTCGTTCCGTTACCGGGAAATCCATAGCTCTCAAAATCAGTTGAGCTCTCGATGACGATTGGCTCAAATTCTTCATATTGTGCAGAAATGAAATCTGCTTTTCGGTCTATTGCCGTGATTTCACTCTCATCCATTAAAGGAATGCAAAATCTAAAGACAAATGGAGTGAGCATCAATATTATGAGCGTCGGAAGGAGTTTCTCTTTCAACCTTCGTACGCCTGTCATTAAAGCACCGCTTTCCATTACGTAAAACATCAAGAAAACCATTTCCTTGTTGTAGAATGTACAATGTCTAGCATTTCCTGGCAAATATGGCATCCTCGAATCTCAACATGAAACAGCTGCCGTATTGTCGTTCTCCATGCTTTCATTTGCCACCTATTCCATTTCCACTGACTTATTTCGGTGGCATTACGACAATCTGAACACTGGTGATGGGTCTATTTGTTTCGGGATCTGAAGCCTCGAAAGTATCGAACGTCATCTCGTAGACAAACCTGCTCTCTCTCTTCTTAAGCTCATGGGCAATCCTGACTGCCAGCCCGACCCCTTTAAACCCGTATCCTCTAACAGCGACCATTCGCTTATCGCTCTTGACAAGGTCTCGAATAGTGTTTGATATCTTTGGAATATCTACCCTCCCAGCTTTTGGAGAGATCTCGAGAAGGATATAATCTGCTGTTGGAAAGACCTCGACATCTTCCTGTATTGTGATAGCAACCATCTCATCTCTCAATCTGAGTTGTTCAGGAATTCGGTCTCGGAGCGACATAAGTGAATTATCTCCGGATTGGCTAATCAACATTCTGAAGAATGAAGCATATAACTCAAACCTCATAAGTAAACTATAGATAATTCACAAACATACCTTCTCAGCAGAGGAGACAAATCAAGATGGAGAGAAACAAGGCTATTGCGGCAACTGTTGCTGTCATTGTTGTGTCGTCAGTCGCATTAGTAGCATTTTGGTATCCAACTACATTGCCGGATGTGAGAATCGGGTATCTTGAAAAGGATCTTCATCAGCTTGCGTTTCGCGTAGCACTTGTAAACGGATGGTTCGAAGAAGAAGGGATTTCCGTTGAATTGAAGCCATATGGCAATGGCGCTCTTGAGATGGATGCGTTTCTCGCTAACGAGATTGATATGGGTTATTTGGGTGCAGCACCTGCTCTGACCAAGAGGATTAACCAAGAGATTCTAATAACAATCTTGGCTACAGCGAATCTTGAAGGCTCAGCGATAATGGTTCGAAAGACAGACTATGACTCTGGAGCAATAACAGATATAGCCAATCTCACTGGAAAATCGGTCTACATCCCTGGACCATCTACTGTTCAAGCATTCCTACTTCGTCTGGCGCTCATTCAGTCAGGACTAAGTCCCTCTGATGTTTCGACATTATCAATATCCCCTGCACTAATGGCGGATGCCCTTTCTGAAACTGAACCTGCATTTGTTGCATGGGAGCCATTCAATGCTAGGGCAGAGTACGATGATCTAGCGGTACCCCTTGTCCTGTCAGGTGATATCTGGCCTCGACATCCATGTTGTGTGCTAGCCTCATCAAATGCTTTTCTTGCTGCCAATCCTGATATTGTACAGACCGTCGTTGACATTCATGTCCGTGCTGAGGAGTGGATTGTCAATAATCCTACGGAGGCCATCTCAATTGCTGCGACATGGCTGGAGATGGAGGATGCCGTGTCAGCAGTTGAAACCGCATTCAATCGGATTATCTACGACTATAATGTGAACCGTACAGGAATCCAGATGTACCTGGACTACTTGATAGACCAAGAACAGCTGCTTCCCGAGAAGATACCCACTGACATAAGCGGATTCTTGGATGAGTTCATCGATACGACATTCCTAGCCAATACCTAGATTTCAAAAAGCGGTAGAATCAAAAGAAAGTCAAGCAGCTGAGTCTTCTTGGAAGATGAAATCAGCTCCAAAGACCTCAGATGATTTCCACCAACAGCAGCGCGATGAAGCTAGTTTCGCGAAGTATTCTGGTTCATCCATCATCAGGTGGCTGACAGCAGGAATACTCCTTATTCTACTCTGGGTCATAATTGCATTCTTTTCTAGAAGTACTATTTTAGAGGTAGTTGATGCTTTCATCAGGTTGGCTACTGTAGGCGATAGCCAGGGATTTCTCCTCATAGACCATATAGCTCAGAGTGTATTCATCGTAACGGTGGGCTTCTGTGTGGCTGCAATCACAGGTATCCCACTTGGCATCGCCATAGGACGGTATAGGGTAGTCGATTCTGTTCTTGGACCAGTTGTCGAGGCTATGCGGCCAATTCCACCCATAGCATGGATTCCACTCTCGCTTCTGATTTTCGCTAGTCTTCTCTACTCACAGATTTTCATAATCTGGGTTGGTGCCTTCTTCCCAATTTTAATCAATACTACTACTGGAGTCAAAAGGACTGAACCTGTTCATGTTGACGTGGCTAATACGTTCGGGGCTTCGGAATCGCAGATTCTAGGTTCGGTAGTAATTCCTTCAGCAGCACCAGAGGTCTTTGCTGGGATGAGAATAGGTTTTGGGATTGGATGGATGTGTCTTGTAGCTGCAGAGATGATAGGCAGCAACAAGGGTTTAGGCTATCTCATTTGGACAATGCAACAAGTTGGATGGACTGGCGCCGTTATCTCAAGCATGCTAGTGATTGGTGTTATTGGATTTGCAGTTAGCTTTCTTCTACTACTGATCGAACGAAAGCTCCTCAAGTGGCGGCAGGAGGTTTATGTGTAGCCTTTCGACTCATCGCCTTTTCCTGTTCGGCCTCTAGTACTTCCAGTATCTTTGCTCGATATTCCAGACTCTCGTGAGAGGTCCTATTGCGTGGCCTTGGAAGATCAATATCATAGGCTGCGATAATTCGTGATGGGATGTTGCTCATTACTAGAATTCGATCAGACATGAAGACAGCTTCATCTACGTTATGCGACACAAACAAAACGGTTGAACCGGTTTCTTCAGTAATTCTAAGGAATTCTGCTTGAAGGTAATTCCTCGTCTGTAAATCCAGATTTGAGAGCGCCTCATCAGCCACCAGAATATCTGGTTTTATTATCAGACTCCTCGCCATTTCGGTCCGCCGTGCTTGACCTCCTGATATTTCATGTGGAAGATTATCTTCCAGCCCTTCTATTCCGACGATTCTAATTATCTCATCAGAGAGTTTTCTTCTCTCTGAGAGATTGGATCCAGCAATCTCCAATCCATATTCTATGTTCTGGCGGATTGTTCTCCATGGGAAAAGCGACTCCTGCTGAAAGATAAAGCCAACACGATTATGACCTGGCCCCACTGGAACACCGTCTATCGCGACTTCTCCCTCATCACTCTCAAGAAGGCCTGAGATTATTTTTAGCAGAGTTGTCTTGCCGCATCCTGAAGGTCCTAGGACACTCAGGAATTCTCCATCTTTCACCTCA
>JBHLQK010000162.1:0-7102 GCA_048884925.1 Candidatus Thorarchaeota archaeon | reverse complement strand
TATACAGTCGAGGGCGATGACCAGATTAAGATGGAGATGCGAGGCATCATAAGCGGAGCACAGGAGGAGGTATTCATCGCCACGTTTGACCCTAAAATCCTCAGTGCCGTCCGTCCATCTCTAGCGGACGCAAAGAAACGTGGCGTTGATATCAAGCTGGTCACTTCACGGGCATTCATTGAAGAGTGGCCTGAGTTTGCGCATTACGCGAGTATGATGGATGTTGGCGGTATAAGCCCTCCAGGCCTCGCAGAGCAGTTGAGCAAGGTTGTGCAGAATGATGCAATCATTGATGAGTGGAACCCAACACAAATGGGAATCATAATTGCAGACAACAGAGATAGCTGCGGCATGTTTGGAGGCCATCCTAATCAAGCCAAGCCTTGGGCGCTTGTTGTAAAGGTCCCACTAATAGCAATTTTACAAAGACAAGTGATTTCTGCTGTTCTCGCACAGGTCTTGCAGTTTCTCGACACAGTCGATTAGTCAAACTGTAGGTCAACCTATCCTATAATGTCCATGAGATTAGATTGATAACTAGAACATCCCTGAGGCAACTTGTCAGTCATTCAATGGAGCATATATGATGAAGAAATCGCTGCTGAAAGTCCTGAGATGTCCAAAGTGCCGCAAAGGCCTGTTCATTACGGAGAATGATTCTGAGCACGGTGAAATAGAGGATACAGCCTTAGGATGTGAAAAGGGACACACTTGGCCAGTAAAGAACGGCATTCCCTCCCTTGTCTTTCCAGCCATAACCAAAGATGATGCGAAATGGATGGCAGAATATGATGAGATGGCAGAGAACTATGATGATCTCGTCAAGGAGTACGACGAATGGCTCGGTGTTGAACTAATGAAAGAAAGAGAGAAACTAGCTCAGTTCATACCTATTGAAGGAACAGTGAGAATATTGGATGTGAGTGTTGGCACAGCAGCCAATTTCGTAGCACTCCACAATGCATTCGAAGGCAAACAAATGGACCGCTTCAACTTCCATGGACTGGACCTTTCACTCGGAATGCTCAATGTATCAAAGAGAAAAATGGCTCCTCTCGGACTTGATGTCAGCCTTGTTCATGGGAGCGTCTTCAACATTCCCTACAAGGACAAGTCTTTCGACATCGTCAACCATAGCGGCGGAATCAATACTTTTTCGGACATAGGCCTGGCATTTAGTGAGATGTTGAGAGTAGCATCACCTGGCGGGGTTGTTATTGTGAACGATGAGGGACTGTCACCAGAGATGAGAGAAACGGAGAGGGGGAAAGCCATCATTGATGCAAACCCCCTCTTTGCAACAAGACCCCCTCTTGAGCAGATTCCAGACAAAGCAAAGAATGTTGAGATAGATTATATCCTCAACGGGACATTCTACCAGATTGTGTTTAGGAAATGACTGGTGCTTCAGAAATCGAAGTGTGATTCAAGCGAGCATATGAAGAGGAACTCACGTGGCTTCCCACATGAGCACTTCTTCACGTGTGATTCGACTACTCTTAGCCTTTTCGTCGTTTGAACTGTACTGCTTACAGTTGACATCTGTGGCCTCTTTCGTGTCAGCCATGGTCATCTACCTGTACAGATATGAGCGGGCGATTGCCCTTGTAGAGATCTTCCTTCGAAGCTTCTTCTTGGTAATTTTCTTTGCTAGAGCCATTTCTTGCTTACCTCCTATATGTGTAGGCAAATCCGATGAATTGAGTCGACATGACCTGCACCATCTTCGCGTTCTTCTTCACTGATTGATTCCTAGTGATCTTAGCCACAGCCAACTTTTGTTACCTCCAAGCACAATAGTCGTAGTAAAGCGACTCATGTGTGTCAGGTCCGTGACCAGAGCACTCGTGTTCAGTCCTGTCATGAGTCATTGGTTTAGCACCATGTATGGCACACACTTAATTGTATATAAAGGTTTGCGCACCAAACCATTCGGTTTTATACGGTTAGTAATGCACGCTATTAAAACGATTTAGGTGTAACAATTATACTGATGTAATCAATATGGTATAAGAACAAAACGTTAAAATATGTCAAGATGTCAAATAAAACCGGGATTTTAACAAGAACAAAACGAATTCGGGTGATACATTGACGACTGATGAAATTACTGATGCTTTAGCGGGGATTGAACCTCCTGAGGAAACAGGAAAATTCCCTGAACCAATTAAGGAGATTGTTTTTGTTAACGATCCTGAGAGGGCAGAGATACTTGAGGACCAAGTAAGGTTCATGATAATTCAGGTTCTCAGACGGGGTATGGATGATACATGCACCACCAGGGATGTTGACAGCGAAACTGGCGAGCGAATAATCCGCCAACGGGATATAAAGCGATATTCCATGTCAGTGGTTGAGATTGTCAAGATGTCAGAATCGCATGATGACATTGACAATATCACAAAGAACCAAGTCTATCATCATCTGCCCAAGCTGATCGAGGGGGGCTACGTCGTTAAGTTTGGAACTGTGACAACAGGAAAGAGGACCACTGATTATTATCGTCGCACTGCCAAAGGTTTTGTATTGACGGTTGGCGAGTTTGGAATTGATAGTAAACTGATGAAGAAAAAGACCCAACATTATATCGACCTATACACAAGGGTGTTTGACATCAAACTCTCAGATACTGATGGGGAGAATCTCATGCGGCTCATGGTGGAGTCAATGAGAATAGAACACCAGGGGCGCTCAAAAATCGGTCAGCTAATTAAGGGAGATGTTGCTGATAAGGAAGTCCTCAGCATATATGAAGACCTTGTCAGGCTCTATGCTCTAGGCGATGATGAATGGCTAAAGATTCAGAAAAAGATGCGTGAGGTCTTAATCCCAAGAAGCCTATAGAAGTTGCACTTCGTCTAATCACATGTAGCACAGACGTTAGTCTGGGTCTCACCAACACCTTCGATGTCCCTTAGTTTCTCAACTACATAGATACTCATGTCTTCATTAGTCTTGAAGATAGCTTTCACGATAATGTCAAAGGCTCCGAAGATGATGTAGGCTTCTTTGGTCTCATCTAAAGCCATGATTTCTGAAAGGACTTCCCTGTTGGTCATGCCTTCGACCTTAACCATAATGAACGCGGTAATCATTGATTAGCACCTCTAAGGGAACTAGAAAACAGACTGCAGGCTCCACTTATCCTTTCCGAAACGTCAGAGTCTGCGCATGAGCTGGACTGCGGTCCTAGAGAGGTCAATGAGAGTCAGCTCGGGAATCGAGTCAGATGTTGCCCATGCTATTACCCAAATGCCTACCTCAATGCGCGACATCAACAGATGGCCCTGGTTTTTGTCTGCAGTTGCAACATATGACTCCTTACTAGACGTGACTCTCTTGTATTTGACTCCACCAACCTCCACGCTCTCTCTTGCTGAGGCTGGAGCGTCTGAAAGTTCGGCAACAGCTGGAACGCAGTCCCAATTACTTGTTTGCCAGATGATCTCGCCATTCTTTAGAATTGCAAATGCTTGTATCTTGGGATTGTATGAGTACAGTAAATTCCATTCATTGTCTATCGTTATATCCATTTCACAATCACCAGAATATTCTCATTGCCCGTTAAGAAGTAGTCGTTGGACGGATTGGGGGTGAACCCCTTCAGTCCAGTGAGGATTCAGCTAGATTTTGCCTTTGAGTGACTTTGCCGCGCGGTCGACATCAACATAAATGCCATCTGGAGCAGCCTCTGCGGCAGCCCAGGCAACCACAAACTTGTCACCTTCAATCTTGGCCAGAACAAGAGTCCCGTTGCCCCCTACGTTTCGAGCAACAAGACTGTCTGGTGTGGTTCGTATTGTGGAATACTTGATTTGATTCTGGGTAACTGAGGCTGCGCCAGAACTAACGGCCCTTCCGAGTTGAGCTGCGTCAGCCTGAAGATCCCAATTGTTACTCTGCCAGAGAACCTGTCCGCTGGCAGTTATCACTCCAAAAGCCTGAACCATCTTCCCACTACTATTGTATGCCTGTGTGTATGCATCCATGACTGGATCTGACATGATCATTCACCCTGTATTTATCACGGTTTCTAGGAAGAGATGGGGAAATGATTCCATAAAAAGGAACTCTTGATAGCTGTCATTCCACGCCATGAGGCACACTCATATGGCAGGCTGACACAACTCCCTTCATGCATAATAATGCACTCTGGGAAACGGAAGAGGGCACTCATATTAGAGTACTCGTCAAGCCCAAATCGGCCTCAAGTGAGTTTATTGCTGGTGTTTCTGACAATGCATTGGTTGTAAACCTTAGGTCTCCAGCAAGAGAAGGAAAGGCGAACACGGAACTATTGAAACGCCTTTCCAAAGTCCTGAGTATTTCAACAGGGGATATAAGACTGGTTTCAGGTCATAAGTCAAGAGAGAAGACACTCGTCATCATGGGAAAGAGAATTGAAGATGTAAAGAGGGCCCTATTTAAGCTCACAGACTCAAGCGTTTGACACATATAGTTAGGCATCAAGGATTTCACAAACGATTAATACTAGGAGGAATCTTGGCTCATTCTATCGGCACATCATGCTCATACTCACTAGTATGTGACCGCGAGATGGAGGACTGCCATTGAACAGAATTCCGAGAGCAACAAGAACCCTTCTTGGGGGCCTTTTTGGGGCTGGCTTGTTCTATGCTCTTGTTGTGGCGGCCGAGGGCCGCTTGGCAGACATAGATGTCCTCATTGCGATTGCTGTAGAGATTCTGTTGATACTTGGTGCCCTATTCCGAAACCCCATTGACAAAAAGGGACTGATTTACATTAGTGTAGGAATACTCGGTATTCTGCTAGCCACGATGCTTCTTGGCGTGTTCACCGAGATGGTCATAATGGCCACTGGAGGAATGGCTCTATATGCCTTTAGTATGAGTGAGCCGAAGTTTCCATTGACAAAACGAGCAATGGTAACAGGCATGGTAGTAGGCACCATCATCACGTTTCTAGGAATCTACCTCAATCTAAAGATTGGCGTTGTGTACTTCATAGGTGCTGAGCTGCTTGGAGCTATTATTCTAGGCACCATGGGAAGATACACACCAGAAGAAAACACGATAGTGGTGGCAATAGCAAATAGCGCGGGCTTAATCTCAGTTGGTGTTCTAGTGACTTTTCCAGCAATTGCTATCTGGCTACCCAGCATAGACCCCGCTTTGACCGTGCTTGTGGACCAGATCATCACGATTCCGTTCATCATGATTGTAATTGCGGTGAGCGGAATCTTTGGAATAGTTCTTCTTCTGCCATGGCGTGACACCTTCGAGCAAGAACGATGGCCCCAAGTTCAACCGCAAGCTGAAACCATTCTAGCCTTGGGCTCAGATCCATCATCAAGAAAAGCGGTTCTTACGGGGATGGCTGCCTCTGGAGCGTGGATGGGAGCAACAAAGATCGCTGAGGAAGTCACTGGAGCTAGTCTTGAGGCTTTGCCCAACGCTCTCGCTCCTGCAATTCCTGTTGCAGGAGCAGTGCCGGAGTGGATAGGAGTTTCAAACTCTCCCCTCATTGCAGGAGTCGGATTCTTTGTTGGTTGGAGAAGAGTGCTCATCATAACAGGAGGCTCAGTGATTTCTCTCCTTGTCTGGATTCTATTAGAAGGAGCTGCACCCATCCAATACGGTGACCATCTTCATCGTGCTGAGATTATATACATGGTCCTTGGTATATTCGCGGCAGTCATTGCCAAAGACATTCTTTCGAGCAGGGATGAAGAGTTGAATCCTGACGAGTTCAGTAGGCTGCTCGAGAAAAAATTCGATGGCACGGAAGAAAAAGAAGTGAGCCAATTTCTCATCGACAGGCCGCATAAATCTGGAGAGATTCCCAGACTGATGAGAGTAAAAGAGGCAATCTTCTCGATCGAGATGATGAAAGAGGAGATTCGAGAGATTGTAGAAAACCCTCGGGCGTATCTTCGAAGTAGAAGAGGTCAGCTACCAGCATGGGTAGCCTTTGTTTCTCTTGGTCTATTCATCCTGACTGGTATCATCATATTCTGGTTTTTGACACCATTTCCGCAGCTTCGTATCAGTTGGCTACTCTTTGTACTAGGGTCGCCTCTAGCAATGGTATCCGCATACTTCACTGCCAGAGCCATGTGTGAAACAGGTATGATCGCTGGATATATCTCAGATATTGTAGCCATTCCAGCCATCCTATTCTTTCGAGTGACCTTTCAAGCGATTACGACCTTTATGGCAATGCTCGGAGGGCTTCAAGATGCTGCACTTGCACTTCTTGTGCATCTCAAACTTGGGCGACTGACAGGCGTCAGGGGGCGTGACATATTCAAAGCGGTCATCATAGGGATGACACTAGGAAGCTTGGTTGGATCAGTGGTTACATATGGATTGTTCAAGAATCCAGGATTTGGAGGTAGTGAGCTGCCGAGTCCTGCAGCCCAGTTGTTTGGCTTTCTCGTCATCAGCCTTACTCAGCTAGGAGAGTTCCAGCTTCCTGGCATCGGAGACCTTCCAGGGGTGCATCCAATTCTCGCTTTCCTCTACCTTCTCATTTTTGCAATAGCTGGATTCTTAGCCGCTAGAGAACTAGGCAAACGAGGCTACAGTGCCATTAGTTTAGGAGTCGGCGTGTTGATTCCTCCAGCCACAGCAGCAACCATGCTTTTCGGTGCGTACATCAAATACAGAACGGAAAAGAAGTATGGGTCTGTAGCAAGTCCAATTGATGGCTGCGAGCCTCCAATTGAACAGGCACGTAGTAGAGTGACTCAGGTACTCAGCGGCGTTGTTGCAGGAGAGGCTGTGATTACAATAATATGGGTCATGTGGAGTATCCTATTGCGAGGGATTTAGCTTCTCTCATCAACATACTCAGCTAGTCTTTGCAAGAACTTGTGAAAGTCATTCTTGTACATGCTTGCACCAGCAGCACCTGGATGACCTCCACCCTGAGCACCCTCCATCTCAGGCAGAATGGTATCAAGTGCTTTATTGAGATCGACACGGGACTGTCTCCGTCGGAGGCTCATGTCTACCTCATCATCAGTGGATCTTGCACTTATCCCAACATTGGCTTCTGTGACATACGCTGCGAATTTGGCACTCTTTCCCCGGTAACCATTGATCGGCATGTCAAGAAC
>JBHLQK010000161.1:0-7179 GCA_048884925.1 Candidatus Thorarchaeota archaeon | reverse complement strand
GTACGGCCTCTCTCACTGTAGGTGGAGGTCTTATAGAAGAGTCCCTTGAGAAAATTGGCCTTAAAGAGGATATTGATATCATTGTGCCTGCAGAAACAATTGAGTCAATTGCCGATGATATTCGACTGAAGGTATCAAAGGACGAGTTGCAGCTTACTATGGATGAAGCATTCAAGAATCCCGAAGTTCTCGCAATAAAAGACAGAAGAGATGTACATCGAGGCATGGTAAAAGTACGCCTGTTCAGTGAGCCTAGGTGATTATTCTCGGGTTTGAAGCAGAGGTATAGCCGCTCACCCGTTCAGTTGAATTTAGGTTTTCTATAGCAAGGAAACCCCAATATCATGCGCAGGCTGCTTTCTCGTCGTTAGGGTGTTTCCCCATACTCGGCGTAATTTGCCTCCCACTCCATTTCCCAGTTCTCGTCCTTGGGCAGATCCGTTGAGTCAAGGTACGGTATCTTATCACACAATTCAAAAACTTCCCGGACGACCTCTTCCAGGCCATGCTCGTTGTCCTCCCTCAACATTACTGAAAGATTTCTTAGTGATGCAACAAGACTCGATTCGAAAATCCCTGGAAATTCCGTAACAAGACCGCGTTTTATTTCAACTGCTCTCCTCAAAATGCCATATGCCTCTAACCTTTTGCCTACATCGAGCAGGAAGTTGGCGAAATTGTGAAGTATTATTGCTCGATGGATTCTATATCGATCAGGTGTTCTCTTGGCAAGGTACTCACTAATAGACAGCGACTCCTGAAAATTGGAATTAGCGGCCTCTGATTCATTATAATCTGCTAGAGTAATAGCGAGATTGCAAAGAGTAGTTGAGAGAAGTCCTGTGTAGACCTCTGGCAACTCCTCCACCTTTCCGCGAATTATTCCTAGGGCTTCCTCAAGTACCGCCTTTGCTTCAGAGAGTCTACCCTCCCGCCAAAGCAAAGTCCCGTAGTTGTTCAGAACTTGTGCAAAGTCAGCATGCCAACGCGGCGCAAGAGGGCCGCTATCACTGTAGATTCGGATGCTCTCACGAAGTAGCTTTTCAGCTTTCTCATACTCATGCATCCTTATTCGTATAATAGCAAAGGAGGAAGTCAGTGTCGCCGTTCTCAAACTGAATCCGCCTTTATCAACGAGTCTCCTATTCGTGTCAATAGCCTTATTGATTGATGAAATTGCCAGACGTGTCTTTCCACGTATGCTGTAGACTTGGCTCAAAGTTAAACTTGCGCGTTCAATCCAGACCTCGTATTCCTCGGGTGATTTCTCAGCTTTGCCTTTGGCAATTTCAAGCACCTCAAGAAAGAGTTTCTCAGCTTCATCTAGTTTGCTATATCTAAAATAGAAAATACCCAAACTCCAGAGCTCCGTAAGCAATCTCTGCAAATATACATCAGGGTCTCTGTCAGCAAGGTTTCTACGAATCTGAAGCGCATCGCCATAAAATCGCTCTCCTTCTTCCTTGTTCCCTTTGAAATCAGCCATAAACGCCATATTGTGTGTCATAGCAGCCAACACAGATTTTAGGCGCAAATTATCTGGTTGGGATTCAATCATCCTCTTTTGAAGCTCCATTGCCTCAACGATAGCTTGCTCTGCCTCAGTCCACCGATGGAGATTCGCAAGTGCCAATGATAGAGCATTTAGGGAAAAGGCAATCTGATCGACAGCATTGATCTTCCGATAGATCGCAATCGCTTCCTTCATAGGATCTATCGCATCTAGGGGATTCTTGTTGAGACTCACCACACCAAATTGCAGGAGAATCCGAGCCAGAGATCTAAGCTGGTTGACATCTTCCTGTTTCGCCACTCCTCTTTGCATCTCAAGCGCCCTTGAGATTGTAGTCAGGGCTTCGTCTAGTCTCGAGGGAGTGAACAGCTCCGACAGAGAACATAGATGTTCTGCTACACTACCTAGATGCTTCTCCGGCTCAGCTTCTGCCAATTCCTCATTGATCCTTATGGCATCTCGTAGCGCCTCTTCCGCCTCAGCAAAACGAGCGGCTAAGCCTAATGCCCTACCCCTAAGTCCCTGCAGTTCAGCTTTGCCTTTCATAGATTGAAATTTCGTATTATCAAGAATTTGCAGGGACTCTATGGCCGCATCTCTCTCGATTAGGTCTTTGATTGTTTTCTTCGTCTTTTCGATGACCTCCTCTTCTGAGAAAAGAGCCTTAACTGAGAAGGCTTGCCCAATCAAGCCCAAATCGTTCTCTTCTCTAGATTTCTTCTCAAGTAGTTGGGCAACTTCCTCTACGAGATTTTTGCCCTGTGAGCCCAACTCAGTGATGATTAGCTCTCGCGCCAAGTCATGGAGTACCCAGGTACCATCGTCACGCGAATAGACAAAGCTCAATCGTCTTAGCCTATCCCAGATGTCAGTGGTAACTGTAGGTGCTATGATGTCCATTAGCCTGCGGTCGAAGGCCTGTAGTAGTCCCGCTCGATTTATTATATCCTGAAGGTCCTTTGACATATTGAATAGCCTACGCCACGTCTTCAAACGAACTTCATCGAGCGTATCTGCACGAAGGCTTTCGACATCATTCAGAGCAATTCTACCCGAATCATTCATGTCACAGATTGCATCAATGACAAATGGATTGCCGCCAGTCACGCTCGTAATTCTATCCTGGATATCTTTGTTGGATACCATTCTCTTGTCAAGTAGCTCACGTATACTAGACTCATCCAGCTCAGTGAGCACCTTCTCCTCCACCTTGAGCTTAGCATCGAGCGTATCCGGAATGGATCTTCTGCTACTCAAGACTCCAACGCAATTTCTTAATGATGAAAGAAATATGTACCAAAGCTCAGACTCCGAGACCTTTCTCCCGCTATACCGCCATTTCAGCTCCTCTTGGTCAACATACTCAAAGTGATCCAAAAGAAAGAGTAGAGGTCTTTGAAGGTCCTTTCGGTTGTTGATGTCCTCCAGCAGAGCATCAAGAAAGAGAAATTCAGCGTGGCGAGGGTCTTTCCATAGAATCTCAAGGAGTTTTTCCATGTAGTTCGCACCCAGGCACTCCTGAAGCCATTTTCCCACAAGACCATATTTTCCCTTGAGCTTAGGTGCAACCTGTTTTCCAATTGAGCTGATTGCAGTTCCGATACTTGCAAGAGAACCAATGAAGGGGATAGCCATCAGCACATCTTTTGCCCACTCACGACCAGTTTCCTTTGCAGGCTCAACTCCCTCCACGAAACGCTTCCGGATGTGCCATATAATGTCGAATCGAGGAAGTTTGATTCCGATTCGCACTACGCCTTTTGCCAGCGTATCAAGACGAGAGTAGTAATCTGAGAATTGGCTGCAATCAAGTCGGACTGCAGTCTCAATGGATTGATTCCAATAGCGGAGGAGTGAGCTCTTTCCAATACCTCCTATGCCTCTCAGATGGAGAATAATATTGCCATCTTTGCATCTATCAAGCGCGTCATCCATCCACTTGATGTATTCCTCTCTATCCACGAACACATCATCAGATGTCTCGTAGTGCTTGTACATCCTCCAGACCTCTCACACGCGACGCATAGAAAAGGCTGAGGTTTTAGATAAGCTAGTCGGTGCATGATGAGCTTGTTCACGTTTGCAGATGCAAAAGCTCCCTTCACGACATTACCAAATATGGAGGGGTTCCTCTTCCTCAATCCATAGGCTCTCAGCATCTGGGAAATCAAAGCGCATTCTTGAAAGGAGTCTCTTGATACCTTGCGCTTCTTCTTTTCTGGATCGGCCATCGCGAAGCACCATTTGCAGGTGATATAGCGTTTTACCAAGTCTGGGAGTGAGTAACTCAGGAGCCTTCTGTAGCAGCTGTTCCCACATCCCTCGCGCTTCCTTCAACGATTGCTCAGCGTCTGGTAATTTGCCAACTTTGTGCAGCAGGATTCCAAGGTTGTGAAGAGATGTGGCCAGTCCCACTTGATACATCTCAGAAGGTTGATTAACAAGTCTTCTTCGAATTTCGATGGACTCTCTGAATGATCTCTCTGCATCTGGGAATCTGTTAATGTCTGTAAGAAGGATACCTTGATTGTCAAGTGAGATAGCAAGTATTGGTTCAAAGAACTGTGGTTCGATCTCAGCTAGTCGCTTCTGGGTATCAATCGCTTCTGAGAGCTGGGAACAAGCTTCATCAATCTCACCCAATTCCTTGAGAAGCAATGAATAATTGTTGAGGGTAAGTGATGCGTTATATTGTGACTTATTCGGCATCATATGTAAGGTTTCTTGAAAGAGTTCTAACGATTCTTGAAAGAGTTGTCTTGCTTTTCGACGTTGTCCAACCTCTCTATGTGCGATCGCAAGATTACCTAGAGAAAGAGCATAGTTGTGCTTCGAAAAAACTGGATGAATGTCTTGCTGTGTTCTAAATGAGTTCAGAGCATCTTCAAGCAAATTCCTAGCCTTAGAAGGTTTATCTACAGATAGATAGAATGCCCCAAAGTTATTCAATGCATCTCCCAGTACCATTTCATTCCAAGATTGATTTCTGTGGGCCTTAAGAATTCTAGTCACTTCGTCCAAATTTCTCTCTGCATCTACCAGCTTGAGGTTTCTTCTGTAGAGAGCTACTAAAATCCAAGCTATATTCTGCGCTAGGCAAAAAGTAGCATCATATGGATATTCTTCTTGTTTGGCCTTTTCTCGGAGTATATCCTCAGCTCTACTAATCACGGAGCTTGCCCTAGAGGTATCTCCACAGACTATTAGAAACCGAGCATGGTTAAACAGCTGATCGGCACGATGCAGATAGTAGATTTCTGGTTCTTTCTGGGCCAGCTTTTCAGCTATTTGCAGACAATCATTTAGAACTGGTTCAACCTTACTAACCTGACCAGTCCACCATAGAAATTCTTGGTACCAAAGTATAATAAAATAGAGTCTTCTACCAAAGATGTCGGGATCTAGTTCATTGAGCTCTTTTCCGGCTGTGATGGCTTCATGATACAATTTTTCTGCTTCATCCAATCTCCCTGAATGCCACATGTTGCGAGCCAAGTTCCCGCATATTCCAGCTAGAACCCACTTAAGGTGGGGATTACTTTGGTCCTGCGCACATGCTTCTCGTTGGTAATCTAATGCTTCTTGGAAAATATTTGTAGTGTTTGCGATATCGACTTTATCGACTTGAATCGAAGCAAGAATGTTCAATGCCCAAGGCAGCTGTTCATGATTTTTAGATTGTCTAAAGATTTCAACTGCTTCTTGAGCCAAGGGCAATGCCTCATCTTTCCTATCCAGAGAATTAAGACAAGACCCTAGAATCGCAATCGTTTCTGCCAGATTCTCTAGATTCTCTTCGATACCTCTACTCGCTAATCGTCTTTGAATCTCAATTGCACGAGCAAAACACTCTTCTCCCTCTCCCTCATGAAACCTAGATGTAAAAAACAGTATATTTCCTAGCACTCTTAGATAAATACTCAGGCTGACCGCATATTTTGCATCATCGTTCATAGCTAATTCTTCAATGACACTAATTGCATCCCTGATTGCTGTTTCTGCCTCAGCATATCTGTTTTCAATCTGCAAAGCCCAACCTGACATTCCTTGATGCTCCGCCCTACCTCCCACAGTCCCGAATGATAGGGTCCTTAGGATTTCAAGGGCATCTTTAGCAGAATCTCTCCGTATGAGCCTAAAGATGATGTTCTTTGCTCTCTGGATTGTTTCATCTTCTGAATATAGAGCCTGAACGGATAAGGCCATTCCAAGTAGGGATGGATCATGTTCTTCTTCTGATTCCCTTGTAAGTAGACTGGAGACCTCCTCACCTAGGAGGGTCAATTGCTTTCCTAGTTCAGCTCTAACTAGATCTTCCGCCAGGTCGTGTAAGACGAATGTACCATCACTCCGCATCGTTACAAAACTTAGTCTTCTAAGACGGTCCCAACTGTCAGGTGTCAATTCAGGAGCAATGATACGCATGATCCGCTCATCGAAATACGACACTAGGCCTGCACGATTGATTAGATTGTGCAATCCCTCCGCTTCACTGAACAGCCTTCTCCAGACCTTCAACCGAACCTCCGCAAGTGTGTCTGCTCGCAAGTCTTCAATGTCTGATACAGATACTTCAGTAGTCCTGATCATATCACACACAGCATCGAGGACAAATGGATTGCCCCCGCTTACACTAATAATTCTCTCTTGAATATCACTGTCAGCCACACCTTGTAGTTCAAGCATTTCGATACAGCTGTTTCTATCCAATTCTGTGAGTTCGCTCTCTTCGATCTTCAGCATTTTGCCTGCGGAAGCTGCTCGTCTGCTTGCCATGACACCTACGCTGTTCCCAAGATTGGACAGAAATAGTGTCCAGAGATTAGTTTCAGTAATCTTTTCTCCCTTATATCGCCACTGAGCTTTTTTATCATCAACATACTCGAAATGGTCCAGAAGGAATAGGATTGGAATTTCGAGATTGCTTCTCATATTGATGTCTTCCAGGAACGCCTCTAAGTAAAGAAACTCTGCGCGTCGCGGTTCTTTCCAGAGTATCTCCAGAAGCTGCTCTAAGTGATTCTTGCCAAGAGTTTCCTGAAGCCATTTTCCGACAGTTCCATATTTTCCCTTCAACTTCGGAGTGACCTTTGCACCAACCGCATGAATCGCGCTTCCAATACTTGCGAGTGACCCAATGAACGGGATAGCCATAACGACCTCTTTGGCCCACTCGCGACCTTCTTCCCTAACTGGCTCTACTCCCTCAACAAAACGCTGTCGAATTTGCCAGAGGAGGTCGAATCTTTGAAGCTTGACCCCTTGAAGAACAGCTCCTTTAGCAAGAATATTGAGACGTTGGAAAAAGTCCGTATACTGTTCGCAGTCCAGACGAATAGTCTTTTCATGCGTGTGGACCCAGTGATTAAGTAGCGATGACTTTCCAATTCCGCCTATTCCCTTCAGGTGGAGCACGACACTCCCATGCTTACATCGCTCAAGAGCCTGATTCATCCATTGGATATGCTCCTCTCTGTCCACGAATACATCCTCGGATGACTCGTAGTGCTTGTACACACTCCTGACCTCACACGCAATCATTACGTAAGCAACAGGTTTTAGATAAGCTAGTCGGTGATTCTACTATGGAAGAAGATTCCATCTGATGCCATCTGCTTTTTATGGTTCAATAGCACGACGGGATGATGTGAAACTCATTTCTTGCT
>JBHLQK010000160.1:0-7234 GCA_048884925.1 Candidatus Thorarchaeota archaeon | reverse complement strand
ACCAAGAAGGGCTGTGAACGTATCTCAAGCCTGGATAAGGAGATATTCGTGAGGAGAGATTGAAAGGGATGCGAGTAAAGGATAAAGTTGTCATTCTGACAGGAGCCGCTTCAGGCATTGGTAGAGCAACAGCCATTCTCTTTGGGAAGGAGGGTGCGACTCAGGTCTTGTCAGACATTGATGAGAAGGGTCTGAGCGAAACACTAGACCTGATGGAGAAGGGAAAAGATCGAGCAGAGATTATGCGAGTCGATGTGACCAAATCAGCTCAGGTGAGGCAGATGATCGACCACACCTACAAAAAGTATGGACAAATTGATGTGCTTATAGTCAATGCTGGTGTGGTAAGGGTCGGTCCGGTGGAAGACTTTCTGGATGAGGACTATGACCTTCTGATCGATGTCAATATGAAAGGCACACACTATAGCTGTAAACACGCTATTCCATATCTGAAGAAGCAGGGATTTGGGTCAGTGGTTACTCTTGCATCAGTCGCAGCCCATATAGGACAAGTGAATCATGCCAACTATTGCTCTACCAAAGCAGGGATTTTGGGATACACACGAGCCCTCGCCCTTGACCTTGCACCATATGGAGTCAGGGTGAACAGTGTTTCCCCTGGTGCAACCGACACTCCGATGTTGGTGAGCGATGTCACTAAGCAAGCCAGAGAGAGAGGCGTCGACTACGATGTCGTCAAGAAGGAGTTCGAGGAGGAGGGCGTACTCAAACGCTGGGCCACTCCTGATGAAGTTGCGACGGGAATCCTGTTCCTAGCTAGTGACGAATCATCGTACATGACAGGTTCGGACCTCCGGATTGATGGTGGCTGGACGGCTCGTTAATCAAGGTCTCAGACGGTCATGCCTCCATCCATGGGAAGGCTGATACCAGTAGCAAACTCTGCAAGAGCCAGATAGAGTATGCCTTCTGCAATCTCTTCAGAAGTCCCTAGTCTTCCCATCGGTTGCCGCGAAATGAACTGCTGTCTGGCTGCAACTGGGTCTGAAAACTGTGAGATGCGATGTGCTAGTGATCGCGTATCAGTGGCTCCAGGACATATGCAGTTCACTCGTATACCGTCCTCCATATAGTCAGCAGCCATCGCCTTCGTCAGGGAAACAACCGCACCCTTAGAGGCACTATAGGCGGCGCGATTCTTCACACCCTTCAATGCAAGGACTGATGAGGTGTTGACAATGACTCCTCGTGTCTTCTTGAGGTGAGGGATTGCGTACTTTGAGACTAGAAAAACGCCGCTAGCATTCACAGCCATTGTTCGATCCCAGTCCTCCAGGCTAATGTCATCCACACGACCGGGTATGACAATTCCAGCATTATTGACCAGAATGTCGAGCTTCCCGTATGTGTCGATAGCTGTGTTAACAATCTGTTGTGCGGCATGTACATCTGAAACATCTCCCTGCGCGAAAGTTGCCTTTCCTCTGTCTTGAGAGATTTCTTCTACAACTCGTGAAGCGGAGTCGCTGATGGAATTGCACACAACGCTCGCGCCCTCAGCGGCAAATAGTCGAGCTGTGGCCTCGCCAATTCCAGCACCAGCACCGGTCACAATGGCGACCTTTCCTTCGAGTCTCATTATATTATCCTCCATGAGTCTAAATCACAGACCTAAGATCTTCCTCGCTTCAGACGGGTCCGCCACCTCACGCCCAACCTCTTTTGCAGTACTCATCATCTGCAAGACTATCTCAGCGTTATTCTTTGCAGGCACATTAGGTTTAATGAAAGGATAGTCCTCAGTTCCTACACGTACATTACCGCCGCTCTGAACCGAGGCAAGCGCAATGGCTGACTGTTCAGGACCCATTACACTGATTGAGTAGACGCAGTTCTCAGGCATGTGTCTGACACGGTGCATGTATTCATCAACCGTTGGCGGAGACCAAGTACCACCGGGCCACCCAAAGAAGAGGGTGAGTATGTGTGGTGGGTCAACTAGTTGCTTTTCGATTAGATGATTGAGGTTCCAGTAGGACCCTGTGTGCCACACCTCCCATTCAGGCGCAATCTTTGCCTCACGACACTTGACGCAGTATGCCTCAAGTTCCTCCAAGGGATGAAGTTGGTTGACCACTAGGTCAGTGAAATGTTCATCATGATGGTTGAGAATGACACTGATCATATCAGGTCGCGCCGCAAATGTGGCTGTCCGTTCCTCGATGGGATAACTCGACATGCCTGCCTGAATGACAATGTCACTTCTCTCACGTATTCGGTTCACGGTTTCAGATTCTTCGCCCAGCGGCAGATGAACATGAACAATCGCTGCACCGGCTTCAGCACATTGAACCACATCGTCTACGAGTGCATCTGTGGAGAGTGCCCAGTTCTTCACATGAGGGTGAATCCACGAGTTTGCAGTGGTTGCGGTGATTATCAGCTTCTCATTGTTCATGCCTGCCGACCAAACCATGTAAGAGTCTGCGGAGTAATAAAATGTAGCTAGAATGGCCTAGGAGAGAGAGGAGAAGCGGCAAGTATTCCATGCAACTATGGAATGTGAGTATACGCGGTTTTACGAATTTGTTCTTTCGCTCAAGTGATGTTTCAATTCAAAACAGACTGACTTAGGAGCAGGCATCTTGGAATAGGAAAGCAAAGCAGCAGAGAATGCCATGAAAATTTGAAATGGTAAGATCGATCTGTGCGGATGCTCCTTTAATAAATCGGCGCTCTCGTTTAAATACAGGTTATTGACTGACAACACTATGAGTGCGGATTCGTCGTGGAAGGGAGTGATCAAGGCAGGTGGACTCTCCTTGTTAACAGGGGGAGCCATTGTCATCATATTCATTCTCTCCGTATTCATCGTCCAAGTTCAGCTTCCACTCACTGCGGAATCGGTCCTCGAAAATCCTATGCCGCCGGTGCTTCTCTTCTGCCTAGCTGCGTTTGGAGAGTTCCTTCTGATGCCTGGAGTGTTGGGACTATACTTCTCGCTGAAGGATGTCAACAAGAATTATGCGTTTATGGGAACCGCAGTTTGGTTGGTAGCTATACCCATGTTCCTTGTTTCCCGCGGCCAAATCATATCGATTGCTACAATAAGTGGTGCCTACGCTGCAGGAGATGCGACTGTGAAAGCAGCATACCTAGCATCGGCACATCTTGCCATTGAAGTGGCAAACGTCTACTCGGTTATGGCATTGGACCTCCTTGGAGTCGGGGCTATAACTATAGGCCTGGTCATGTTGAATGGAATCTTCAGCAAGCGCACAGCCTACCTGGTCATAGTTGCAGGCGCCTTGACCGTGGTGGGTACCTTCGGAGTGATACTAGAGCCTCTAACCGTAGGAACATTGTTTGGATTGATTCTGACAGGTGTCTGGCAAATTGCTGTTGGTCTTAAATTATACAGACTGGGACAAGAATTCTAGAATGCAGATACTGCAGAATGAGTTTGGTTATGACGAGAGAAGACCATGACTCTCTTCTAGAAGTTCAATGAGTCTTGCTACAAAACGGGTTGCTGGAGCACCATCCACAACGTCATGGTCGAGTGTCACAGTCAACGCCAAGTATTCCCTCTTCTCAACCTTTTCGCCCACATATCCAGGCCGTTCAGATATTCCACCGACTGCTATGCTGAGCGCATGCATGCCGAGAGGTATTGCCCACCCACCTGACCTGGCAAACCTTCCAATTGAGGTCAGAGCGACGGTCCCCATATTCTCTGCTATGAAAGTTGGGTCCTTGCGCACCTTGCGCCAGAAGAGAAGGTCTCTCAGGAACTTTGGAGCAGACAGGAGAAGTCTGATTCTACGATTCTCCTCAGCCTCAGTATAGTCCTCCTCCCTCTTCTTTTGTGCCTCACGAATCTCATGATTGATCTCCATGATAGTCTTCTCATTAGCAGACTTCAGGATGTAATTGACAGGATATGGTCGACCCTCGATGACGGTCTCGATGAGAATGTTGATGTTTACATTATCAAATATCATGAAGTTCTTGCCAATCATGAGTGCGTGAACCTGTTTGTGTTCTCCAACGGCTTTTCCCACACATGACGCAATCCAACCAGTGAAGGATACAGACTCACCAGTCTCTTCCTTGTGTTTGCCTATCTTCCTACGTGCCTCTGTCACATCCGCCTCAAAGAGACCAAGCATCCTATGCTTTCTCAATGCGTAGTCACAGCTCTCGATGATCAGCTTACGTGACTTTGGAACAGGTTCCTTATGATATCCCAGACTTGAACTCATTTCTCTTCACGGCCACAATCTTAGTTGTAGAGTCCGATGATGAGTATTTTGATTTCGCTGAAAGATACAGCCTTGCTCACTCTAGCAAGACTGATTAAACGCCTGAGACTTTCCTGAGTCGAGCTATAGCTGTACCTTTAGTTTCAGAAACTGCCATTTCAGAGATGGAACAAGGAAGGAACTTCCAATGTCTGACAAGAGAGAGATGCTGCGACACTTCATCGCGTCTATTGCATACCATGCAACTAAGGCGATACGAGATGCACCCGCAGAATATCCAGAATTCAACTCGAGCGAGGAAGCAAGGACACCAAGACAGATCCTGCACCACATGACAGGCGTCCTATCATATGCACACAGCTTCTTCGAAACCTATGACACAACATTCTTCGACCATAAGTCATGGGATGCTGAGATAGCACACTTCTACGAAACCCTTTCCAAACTGGATAGATCGCTCCAAGAGAAGGGTCCCAGAGAGATCTCCGAAGAGCAGCTGCTTCAGGGCCCATTTTCAGATGCAATGGCGCACATTGGTCAGCTGCTAATGTTGAGAAGATTGGCTGGTTCACCTGTACCTTCTGAGAACTTCATCTTTGCAGACATTGCTAAGGGAGCTGTTGGTCCAGACCAGCCCGAGCCAGTGGCACCAGACGAATGACGACATACGTCAAATCCTTTCAAAGTCAACGCTGACAGATGCCGACACCCAAGAGCAATTCTATTCTCTTTCGTGAGAGATTCTTTCTCCGCCTTAATATCGCGAAACGACAATAGTGATTTTGCGGGCTGATTCTGGGTGTCCTTGAAACTGCATAATAGTCTGGCAGGGGAACTCTCTAGGATCCCTGAGGATTCCAAATAGTGCACCCATTATATGGCGTAAAAGCGAATCTTTCGATGCTAGTGATGACGAATTTCAAAACATCGCAAAGAAGCGGATTGCATTTTGAACGAAATTGAGAAACTAGTAAGGCAATCAGAACAATTACGAGAGAACGATAGGATTGTGGATGCAGAAGATCTCGTTAGAAAAGCGCTGGAGAAATACGAAGAGTCATGGCATCTCTACCTTCAGCTTGGCCTCATTCTGTCACGGAAACAGGAGTATGTTGAAGCCGCTGATGCGTTCTTAACAGCAACCAATCTTGAGCCAGAGGAGTTCTGGCCATGGTTGTATCTTGGATGCGCCCAGAGAGACCTCGGGGATTACGAAGCTGCGATTGAGGCTATGGAGAATGCGGTGAGAGTAGAAATTGGCGAGAGGGAACTCAACATGGCATACTACTATCTCGCCTCCTACAATGCACTCCTGGGTCGAAACGAGGAGGCCATGGATTATCTCAGGACTGCTCTTGAGAATGATAAATCCTTGAGAGAGTGGGCTCGTGAAGATGAAGACTTGGACTCGTTGAGAAATGTATCTGGATTTGAATTCTTGTCTGAATCTTAGCTTCTATCTGAGTCTGTCTGTTTTTCTTCCTATGAAAGGTGCAGGGCGTTCTTTGGATCTCAGCACTTCCGTCGAGAAGCAAATGCAGATTCTGTTTTTCATTGAGAGAGGCCTTTTGTGTCGCCCTAACTCTTTCCTTTTCGCATATGGATTATGCCCTCTTCTTGAACATCACAACAAGGAGGACAATCACAACCACTCCAGCAATGCTAACAGCAGCAAGAAATGGAACCAGTTGAATCCCATCAGTAGTAGATGCGGTTGTGGTGGTAGTAGTGGTTGTTGTCGACGAGCTAGTTTCATGATACGAAAGACGGTAGATCTGACCTGAGTGTGTACATACCAACTCGTTGTCTGCATTTTCAAACACCCCATCATTGTCAATGCCTACATTGTTCTCAGCAAGGAGATAGGAGCCACCGCCAGAAACAGGCCAGACCTGGAGGTCATCATTCCTTGGAAGGATCACGCCATCTAGGATAGAGGAATATGCAATGTTTACGGCCACAAGATACGCATGCTCGACCACATTTGAGTGGAGCACTTGCGCCGCATTACTCCCATCCGGTATCTTGTACATGATGTTAGATAGGCGCTCTAGGACATAGATGTTCCCTGCTCTATCAACTATGCAATCTCCGTTTGTCACATTGCTTATTGTCAGAACCTTCGAATAATCATCAGGATTGCCAACTGGAATCCTCCAGAGGTCGAATTGGGCAGGCATTCCTATACTAGTGAGAAGAATCATCATATCATTCTTTGAGTCATATGACAAGGATGCTGTCAATCCGTCAATGTGTCCAGCAAACCAGGTGGAGTATGTACCATTCGGATAGATGTTCAGAATCAATGGTGAGTCATTGGCAAGAGATGCATAGATGTTCTCATTTTTGTCCAGCACTAGGTTGCCACACGGAAAGCTGAGGTTTGCTAAGAACTCAGTAAAAACACCTGACTCGACCTGATAGATTGTGTCTTCAATAGCCAGGAGCAACAGCCCATCCGAGGTTTCAATGATGGACCCCGAATTGACCGTCGGGGTGAGTCGTTCTGGTTCTGAGGCATCGGGGTCATACTTCACAATACAGGCTCCAAAGCCAGCTGCACATAGCGCGCTATCAAACTTCTGAGACCACACGATAGGGCCAATTCCATTTTTGCTACCCATAATATTCTCAAAACCAGTCCCATTATACTTCCAGAATCCCTTATTCACTCCTTCTGCCACCATGTAGTATAGGTTTCCAAGAGGACTGACTGCAATGCTGATTCCCTCTCCCGTTCCGGGGATGGCTATTCCCGAGGTTAGTACAGTAGTGGAGTTCGAGGTGAGGTTGAGCCTAGTGATTCGACCCGGAAATGTTTCTGAGAAGTAGAGTAGATTATTCGTGTGGTCAAAAGCCAGTTGCATGCAACCCTCAATACCTGAGCGAATGGATGATAGCAGCACGCCATCTGAATCAAAGTGGTAGATGGTAGAATCATTCGCCCAATGACCCGTGTAGATAGAATCATCTGTTGGGTCAACAACGCAGGTGGAGAAGGCGATATC
>JBHLQK010000159.1:0-7319 GCA_048884925.1 Candidatus Thorarchaeota archaeon | reverse complement strand
GGCCAGAGTGCAAATCGCTTCAGACGCAAGGTCCATTCACAGATTCAGCAGATGACAAGGCACATTGAAGATCAACTCAAGACTGCAAACATTGAATATGACATTGATTTGAGGAGTTCCGATTTCGGATACGCAAGTGCTCGAATAATCGCATATGCATCTTTGCCAAATATTCATTCGCTCGTCGAATCAAAACATGGTGGGGATTTCAAGGTCCTTATATCACCAGTCAGAAAGAGATTAGAATTCCTTCCTCTTGAGCCCAAACCTATCTCCAGTCCTCTACGACCAAGGTATTTCATTCTGGGAATCGATCCGGGATCAACAGCTGCAATCTGCATGCTAAAACTGGATGGAAGGATACATCGACTGGTAAGTGGGAAGTCGCTAACTAGAGCTGACATAATTCGTCATGTGTATGAACAAGGTATTCCTGTGATGGTTGCAACTGATGTGACTCCTGTACCTCATTTCGTAAAGAAGATAGCTAGCACACTGAATGCTGAGCTATATGTGCCAAAGCGAGAAATAGCAGTTTCTGAGAAACAAGAATTGGCAAGGGAGTTTTCTGATGGTATCAAGATACGAAATGCACATGAACGGGACGCCCTCACAGCAGCAGTCTATGCATATCGTAGTATCCAGCCAAAGCTACAACAGATCGAACGAAAGATACACGATGAGCAACTAGCGGTCGATAGAAATCAATTGAAAGCACTTGTCATCAAAGGCATGTCGATGAAGGAAGCCGCAGCTAGTCTTCTTCATGAAGAGTCAAAGGAAGTCGAGATTGTACCAGAACAGACTACAGAGGAGGAACCTCTCACACAAGAAAGATTTGATTCACTTGTCATTATGCACGCCGAAGTTGAGGCAGATAACATTGCACTTAGTGAAAGGATTGAAGATCTAGGACGTTATGTGGAGTTTTTGCAGTTTAGAGAGAGCGAATTGGCAGATAGTCTGGATATAGTCACGAAAGAGAACTATTGGAAGGTCAAAAGAGATCGAGAAATTGTGAAGAAAGAGAATGAACTCAAACAGGCTAGGCGCGAGGTAATGAGTTTCAAGAAAGAGGTAGAGAAGCTGAATAAGCGCCTAGAGAACCTTAGGGGCGTCAAGCGTCGCGAGATTCGAGGCGATATGCTTGCCATAAAGACAGTTCCCCAATTCACCAGGGAGAGTATTGAAGAGTATATTCAGAAAGTAGGCCTGAAGTCCGGTGACATCGTTCTCTTTGAGGATGCAAGCGGAGGTGGCCCTCAAACAGCTGGACTGTTGATTGATAGGGGCATCCGTGCTGTGATTGTGGACACTCCTTTGTCACACCTTTCAGAAGAGGAGCTGGTGCAATCCGTAATTCCTGTTATTAGTGCGGAAGAAGTAGAATTACAGAGAGTTGATGAGTTCGCATTTATCAGTAGAAAGAAGTTTGAGAAGCAGCTTCAATCATTCATTGCAAAAGTACGTGAAAAGGCTCGTCAGAGAGGTGAGGATGAGCTTGTTGAGCTGGTTGAGAGATACCGACGTGAGATAGAACGCTAGAAGAATTCAAGAGAATCTTATTCGGGAATCTGAATCCAAAGAATGTTGTTTCCTCGCAGCAAGAGCTGACCATATTTAGCACGAATCTCCTCACTCTCAAGTTCTTCTGCATCAGCAAGAGTTAGGTTCATGTACATATCACACCTTGTTAGTCGACCTCGGAAAATTCGTTGGTCCTTCAGTTTTATTGAAATGACATCGTTGAGAACGGATTCTAATGCTTTGATTGGCAAGTTCTGTGACACACTCTTCTCCTCAGGTCAAGGCCAAGTCTGTACATTATAAAGCCTTTGCTGAAAAACAATAGAGAACGATTCATTTCTCAAAAACACTCGTCAATGTTAAGTACCGATTGAGATGCAAACCAAATGGACTCGAATCACAATGTCAATAATCTGTCTAGGCATTGAGGGAACTGCACATTCCTTTGGGGCTGGAATAGCATCCAGTGATGGTAATGTGTTGTCTAATATTTGGGATATGTTCTCCCCGGATGAGGGCGGAATACATCCACGCGAGGCAAGTCGCCATCATTCAGACATGGGACCTACCATAATTCGGAAAGCGATAGAGGCTGCCTCTATTGATGTTACGGATATTGACTTAATCGCTTTCTCTAGGGGGCCTGGTCTTGGACCATGTCTGAGGACCACTGCAACAATTGCACGTGCTCTATCTCTAAGACTAGACATACCCTTGATTGGAGTAAATCACTGTGTTGCACACATAGAGATTGGCTGCCTTGAATCTGGCTTCATGGACCCAGTGACCGTATATGTTTCGGGGGGTAATACACAAATCATTGCATACGCTGGGAAACGATATCGCACATTTGGAGAAACTCTAGATATTGCCATAGGAAATATGCTTGACACCTTTGGTCGAGATGTGGGAATGCGCTTTCCAGCAGGTCCTCGAATTGAACGAGAAGCTAGGAATGCTTCTAACTACCATCAATTACCCTATTCCGTCAAGGGAATGGATCTCAGCTATTCAGGGCTGCTGACTGCTGCAAAGAGGCTCGTTTCTGAAGGTGTTCCAATGGCTGATGCATGCTTCAGTGTACAAGAAACGGCATTTGGCATGCTTGCTGAGATTGCCGAAAGAGCAATTGCTCATACAAAAAAGAAAGAACTCCTTTTGACTGGCGGAGTTGCACGAAACGATCGTCTCACAGATATCCTATTAGGAGTCGCAAAACGACACAATGCAGTTTTTCATCGAGTCACGCCGCCTCTTGCTGGCGATCAGGGAGCAATGATTGCATGGACCGGAATTTTGCAGCATGAGGCTGGAGACCGACTGAATATTGCAGATTCCATTGTCTTGCCAAAATGGCGTACAGATGAACAAGATATTGTGTGGAGGAAGTCATGATGGAACCGTGGAGCATTGGCGCAGAGTCTACGATATATAGACTTGAGCAGTGGGACCGCATAGTACTACTAAAACATCGCCCACAGAAACCCTACTTACTGAAGGCTATAGACGATTTCTTGAGAACGTCAAGAACGAGTAGAGAATGCAAGATGTTGACTGTAGCAAGAAATCTGGGAGTTCCTACTCCAACGGTGTATTGGGTTGATGTGCATAGACACTGCATTGCAATGGAATGCATCCAAGGCAAACAACTCAAACAGCTGGTTGCGGAGATTGCAGCTGATAGGCTACAAAAAATCACATATGAATTTGGGAAACTGATTGGTCTATTACATCGTGGGGGAGTGGTTCATGGTGATCCAACCACCAGCAATGTAATTGTAAACCAGAAGGGGGATATTTGGCTGGTTGACTTCGGGCTTGCCGAAATGAATGCAACTGTAGAGATGAAAGGTGTAGATCTTCATCTAATGAAGCGAGCATTCGAAACCACTCACTGGGATTATGAAGAAATTATGTGGAGTGCCGCTCTTGGTGGCTACAGGGCCATCCATTCTGATGAAACAGAGAATGTGTTGTCTCGAGTTGAAGAGATTCGTGAACGCGGCAGATATCACTAGCATAACAAGTCATTGAGCAATCTTTATATCCACACCCATTGGCCGTGAGGCTGACCCGGTTTCTTGGGGCCTACAAATTAGAGGCAATCTTAATGGCAAGAATGCACACACGCCGCAAAGGACAATCTGGAAGCAGGCGACCCTCTACATTGCGAACTCCTGAGTGGTTAGATAAGGAGAAGAATGTAGAATGGGTAGAGAACAAGGTGGTAGAACTTGCTAAGGCTGGCAATACGCCATCAATGATTGGAATGTTGCTTAGGGATCAATTTGGCATACCTTTAGTGAAGGTGATAACGGGAAAGAGGATAATGGATATCATCATTGAGAACAATCTTCAAAGACAAGTTCCTGAAGACCTTCGTAATATGATTGCCAAAGCCGCCAAACTACGAAGGCATTTGGAAGAGAACAAACAAGACTTTGTATCAAAGCGTGGCCTTCAGCTTATTGAGAGCAAAATTCACAGACTGTCGAGGTATTACAGGAAGAAACACGTTCTCCCAGCAGATTGGAAATATAGTCCTGACCAAGCTGCAGTTTTATTGAGGTAGCTTTATCATTAAGGCCTTGCTCTAAAGTCCTGAGATGAGCGCCAAATCGCGTGGGACTCCCAGTTTAAAGAGCATAAGAACACAGCATTCAGACCTTTCTTTCAAAACAGGTAGGCATGTTCTAATCGTAAGCTCATCAATGCCCGAATCTACGATTTCCTCTGCCATACTATCAAGATCTATTATCAAGTCTGGTGATTTGTTTCACATAACGTTTGTTGAGCCAGTCATACAGTCTGAAGAATTAAACAACGTACGAAGCATTTACCCTGATTCTTCAGTCATTGTCATAGGAGTCGACGTTGTAGACAGGAAACGAATCAAGAAGGGAAAGAGCTATCCCATTTTCATTGGTGGTGCACACGAGTCCGAACAGATTCAATCACTTTGCTTAGGAAACGAACGGACGGTTTCTGCGGCAGCATACATACTTGCCGATGAAATCATCGAAACTGGTCCTGAAGAACTTCAACTTGCCGCTGCAGGAACACTACTCAGTGACCAGTCAATAAAGCTGAAAGGTGCGGCTAGAGAGATAGTAGCATCGGCCCAGAAAAAAGGCCTCATTGAAGAAACAAAGGGATTCAGGCTATTCGGAGTCAATTTCATGCCTTTGAATGAAGTTCTGGCATATAGCATAAGACCCTATCTACCAAATCTAAGTGGTCGTCCTGAAATCTGTGATAAAATCTATGAAGAAGCCGATATCCCGTACCCTAAATTTAGAACACCCCTTAGTTCCCTCACTTCTCAAGAAGCAAAACGGATGAATGCGCAGCTTCTCCCCAAGCTCGATCCCAGCGTAATCCCTCAGGTCTTGGGTCAAGACTTCATCCTCTCCTCAGAAAGTGAGGTAAGTCCAGCACGCCTACTATCAGGCATAAAGGCCATAGCTGAAACTTCTTGGACTCTTGGTGAATCGGGGGCGTCTACAGCTATCTGGATTGGGGACCGTGCACGTATACTGCGAAGTCTTCTTGATTCATACATGACACACTCGAAGGATGTCATTGCCGGTGTAGAACGAATGGTCGCCACTCTTCAGGAGTTTCAAGTTGAAAGAACGGATCAGCCTATTACGATTTCGCAAACCGAAGCACGCGAAGAAGTACTGAGCGATGTAGGACGAGTGGTACTAGAAGCAAACTATGTTGAAACAGACAGATTGATAGTCATTTCCAAAGACATTAGCATCTCTGCAATATGGAAATCCGGGTCTTTTGTTCTTCAGGATTTACTACGCTCTCTAATGAGCGTGGGCATTCATCCAATTACCACATCCTCTAACTCATTGAGAGTCAATGACGCATCCGAAGAGACAAAATCGAAGATAGAGAGCACTCTAAAAGGCAAGCGATAGGTGAGTCAATGAGAGCAGTAATCGAGTTGACCCTTGCATCATCTATGGAGGCAAAAGAAGTTCTTGAAGCAATATCACCTGATAACTTCCCGCTCCCCACCGGACTTGAAATTGATACACGAGTTGATGAGAACATACTTGTTGTTAAAATCACCTGCAGTCGAGGGCCAAAGAGTTTCGGCGCAACAATTGAAGACTTGATGAGTGCAATCGATCTTTCCCTGCGTACAATGAAGTCAATTGGATAATACCAACTCAGTTTCCATCTCGATTTAGAAACTCGTCATGAATGGCATCTGCCCGTGAACGTGCCTGAGTTGCCATTTCGTCGGTAATGAAACCTCTCTGAACTGCACGATTCAATAGGTGCTGGTCAATCACACGTACTCTCCCATTCTCCTCAAATGGGGTTTTAATCACGTCAATCTCAAGGTCCACATATCGAATACGTCCAGGTCCACTTCCATTACTTGGATACAGCTCAACCCCAGTATTGATGTTCAGATAGGTCCCTTTCAATACGTCGTCCTTTGAATAGTATTCAGTGACAAGAGTCATAGAGCCAGGAACCACCTCAGTCAGTGCGTAGTCTCCCTCGTCCCTAGGGACTTCCACCCCATCTGGGTAGTCCTGTAGCAGTTTGAGCTTGCGACTAGTATGTCGAAACTGTCTTCGAATCACCAGACCACGTGAATTTGTTTCAACCACTCTTCCTTTTGTCAAAAGGATAGACCTGCCATCCAGTTTCACATGCTCAATGTTAATCGGATCGTCGACTCTTGGCATGTCTAAGCCAATTACCTTCTCCAGCTTTGATGTGATATATTTCCGTTCTTCTGGACGGTCTTCAATCACCAGCTCAACCAAATCCACCAAGGGTGCATATCCTGCGCTTTTGTAGAAGTGATGCCTATCTACAGTAGGCTTGATTTTGGCTCTGGTCTTATCTAGCGCTTCTTTCACTTCTGCTGGAAACTCGATATCGGCATTGCTAGTCCCCTCAAAAAGAAGACCAGTCGTGTCCAATTCAGACTGCTTCGAATAAATCCGCTGCGCCACATCAAGAAGGTCATCCACTTCATTTCGCAGCTCTTCTTCCGTGAGTTTCTCTGCAGCAGTTCTCCAGAGAATTCCCCAATTCTCTGTATGCTCGCGCAAATTCCTTCCCAACATCATGAGATTGTTTCTCATCTCTTGGTCTTTGATCTTGGTACTGAGTCTGATGACAGGTTCCGGTAGAAGCACTGCAGATCGTCCAGGTATTGTAATGCTTGATGATAGAACTGGAGCCTTGCGACCGTAATCATGTGCACGAACTTGGACCATTATGCTGTCCCCTCTTCTCAGTCCTCTATCTGGAAGTAGTCCTGAGATGGTTCCTAGATCTATCCGGGTCTGTCCAGTCTTTTCATCTCTACCAAGGACAAATCCCTTGTAGATAGAGCTCTTTGCAACTCGGGGAGTACGTGTTATCACCCATCCAAGGCGTCTCCGCAACACCTCTGTCAATTTGTCTAGAATCGCCTCATAGGCAATTGCTACAATACCTTGAAGGTCGCTTCGATCCCAGATGTCGACATCAGGTATTTCACTTCGAAAGGGCAAACCAAATCTCCTTGCGACTTCAGGAGTAGGCTGAACCATCTCAAAGTGGTTTTGCAGCATAATCTGTGTTAGCGATTGAGCGTAGATTCCTCTTATTCTCGCCTTAATCATATGTGAACACTGGCCCGGGCATAAGGCACCAACATCGTACCATCAGCAGTTTTGACTGGCCGCGAACTCCACTAGTCTTGCTCATGCATCACGTATTGGCTCTAGATTGCTCAATACGCGCCAAATTCTTGTTCGAGCAAAGTT
>JBHLQK010000158.1:0-7354 GCA_048884925.1 Candidatus Thorarchaeota archaeon | reverse complement strand
GAGTATTTCCCGGAGGATTGGCAGAGTCGAGTTAAACTGATGGACAAGGGCGGTCAGAGGCAGGAGGTGTTTCTGGAAACTGGTCATTCTGTCTTCTTGACCACTTCAGGAATCACAGTTGATCAGGCAAGAAGACTTGTGGATCAATTCACATTGGATGGGCGGGTTCCAGAGCCTATTCGCATAGCAAGAATAATTGCAGCCGCTCGCAGACGTGATTAGCAAATCGGAACTACGCTTCATCCTTGATATTCTCTTCATGCTGCCTCAAGAGAGCATTGAAGATATCGATAGCGAGTGCAAATTTCAACTTCTCCAGCCGTGGCTTGCTTGATTTGAAGAAGTCGGTGAGAATTCTTGGTGATACGCAAGACTCCTCTAAGGCAATCGCATGTACAAGCATGTCAAGAATGTCTGCAGAGGCGACAACCCGTGCTTCAATACTTGATTGCTTCTGAAAATCATCCCACAAAGCAAGTAGCTCTTCTCCCATGGCGCCTAAAGAACTCAGCAAATCCACCATAACTGAGTTCTCAGTATCCAATTTGGCTTTTAATAGCGCTTTCCTATTGGGCCCATCTCGATCAATCGCTATGTCCGATATCTGGGACTCAGCGAGGTCATGTATAATAGCCATAGTTAAAATCTTTCCCAAATCTATTTCGTCACCCTGCCCTTCAAGCTGTTTTGCCAAAAGGAGTGAAATGAACGACGTTCCGAATGAATGCTCGGCTACAGATTCAATCAGGCTTCTATCAACTCCAGCTAGAACCCAGCCAGTTCTATCAAGGTCTTTTAGAACCTCTGCTTTCATTGCCAGTTCAATAATCTCTTCTGCTTTCATGTTAAACACCTAGCCTTTGAAACGAAAGAGATGATGCTTCTTAGACGCCTTAACGCCACCATTTCACAAGGAATCATTCACCGATATCGTTCCGTTGATTATAGCCTGCGCATATTCCCAGGCAGTGTTTATGTTCGCAACGCCAACAAGCGTTCTGCTGAACGCAAAGTCCGTGATGTTTACGCCATTGTTTGCAAGGTTGAAGTTTTCTAATTCCCCTCCTGGGTACCTATCCCACAATGTTGCATTCACTATGTAGGTAAATGCCAGATCAGAACGTGGGACAACGCTTGTAATCATCCAACTGGGTCCAGATCTAACAGCTGGATTCGGATTCCCTATATAGTCCTGATTCATCTCAGCACCTATAGCCAAGGGTAATCTGTCCAGGCCTAGCGTGTCGAATGTTTCGTTAGCTGATAACATCCCTTCTCTTACACCCCAAATGCTTCCTCGGACAGGAGCGAACACAATGGAGCAAAAATCAGTAGTGAAGAGCGTGTGTGTCATAGCTGAGGCTGTTGTTGTGTCATTATAACTGCCAACATATCTTGGTGCAAGAATTTCCACATTGAGGCCAAAATCTAGAATTGCAGTATCAACTCCTTGTTCAAAGCCAGCAATCATACGAATAACATCATAATCAGTTGAAACTGAACCAAGTATCCCGATGGTGCCGTTATACTCATCTTCTTCGGCAACCAATGCTGCAATGATTCCTGCCAGAAAAGCTGCCTCATGGATTTCAAAAGTAGCTGAAGCAACATTATCCAAATCGACAAATCCACCTATCAAAGCAAACTTCTGATAGGGATAGATAGCTGCAACTTGCTGAAGCTCATTCTCAAGTTCATTGCCAACGATAATAATCAGTAGATAGTTGCCAGAACTGGCAAGACTCTCCATGAGCGTTTGAGCTTCTGCTTCAGTTGCTGGGTAGTCTGGTATGTAATATTGGACGGCCGCCTCTTCTGCCATTGCCTCTCTGACTTGATCCGCCCTGCTCGAGTCACCAAATCCCGGGTTCATTACGACCAGTGCAACTCGTGAAGGTTCAAACTGATTGGTCAGGAACAAAATGCCGCCAACTGACCCAAAAACAATGACAACGATCACTACTGATGCTAGTATACCTGACCTAGAGCTGCTCAAAATCCTTCCTCCATGGTCGCTGTCCTCGGATGCCTGGGTGCGCCGATTTAAACCTATTGGCAAGAGTATAGTTCCGGAGGCACCAGAAGGACAAGACCCTCTTAGAGCATGAGTTATAAATATCCGGAGTGCTAGACCTTGAGTAGAGATTCGCGAGATGACGATAATGGCCCAGAAGACGCTTGCTGAGGTGGCCTCACTTCTTGAGCAAACACTAGAAATCCACAAGTCTGTGACCCATGTAGTTCTTTCTACTAAGGAGGGTGTAGTTGTCGCGTCTGTTTGCAGAGAAGACGAGATGGACACGAGGATTATCTCCACCGTTGCTGCCGCACTTGTCTGGGCAGGAGCTACTGCGTTGGATTCTATAGGTTCGTCCAGTCCGGCATACCTCATTCATTCAACATCGATTGAGCGAATTATCACTATTCTTCAGCCAAACTACCTATTGGTAGTAATTGTTTCCAAGGCTAATGATGCAGGTTTAGATCTCTACCAAATACTCCCCTCACTACAATCATTGGCAACAAGAATGGAGCTTGTTATGGGCTCAACCAGCACATTTGGACAACAAACAACTCTGGGGCGCATAGTGGAGGAGCTCCCTGAAATAATGCAGGCAATGCTGCTCACTGAAGAAGGACTTCCATTAGGTTCAGTCGGCTTCGAGAATACCGTTGAGCTTGCGGGTCTTGCCAGTTCAATTTTTTCAAACGGATTAACATTCTCTCCACAGACGGAGTACATATCATTTGCCACCGGAACGACTGAGCTTATGGTCGTTCGAGTAGATGAGAACCGCCTCCTACTTGTAGCATGTCGCGACCAGAATCCTGCTGAGTTGGCCAGCAAAGTAAGGAACATAGTGAATGGGCTACCCTAGAGCTTCGCCCTAGCCTTCTCAGTTGGAATTTCCGCCTCTGGTAGTTCTTCATCATCAAAGAACTGGAAGTCCCATTCTCTAAGATTGATAGTGATGAAGCAGTCCTTGCCCCTCTCTGGGCAGTCGATTCGAATCGTCACATGATCTTCTGTTGACTCCCGGATTTCGGGATTCAAGCATCCATCTTCGAGCTTCTCCAACAGGAACATAACAAATGCTTCGGATATAGTATTCAAGCTGCCTGTCATCAGTGCTTGACCCAGCTCGTCAAGAAAATGCTTCTTCTTTCTGCCTTCCTTCTCCACTCGGCAAAGACCGACCTCTTCCATTCTCGATACGTGCCATCTCACAGTATCATGATGGACACCGAGATTCTCCGCCATCTGCTCCTGATAGCAGCCCGGATTGTTGACAATAAATGCGAAAATCTTCTGAGCGGTCTCACTCCGCATGGTCAAGTATGCCATCTCGGCCTCCCTGGACCTGAGCATCTTTGGATAGTAGAGACGCTTACCTGCAAACTTGATTGACTTGACAAGACCTTCTCGCTCGAGAATTCTGAGATGCCACGTTAATGTGCCCAAAGGAGATTCAAGCATCTCGACTAACTCAAGCAAATATGTACCCGGGTTTTCGCAAAGCACCTGGTATAGGTCTCTCCGGAACGGATGAAGTAGCAATGCCATGCGTTTCTGCCGTCCCATCTTAAAATCCTCTCGTCCTGCTCCCTCAGAATCATGAATGAAGGGTGATAAAAGGGCTTCGACAGCACCTCTCACTACTATCTGTTCGTACATATATCCAACATGCAGAATCCTTAATTAGTCCGGCATCGGGTGGGCCACTATCTTTGTGCTACTAGTGAGGGTCTACTTTGTGCGGAATAACCGGCATAGTAAGTATGAATCGCAATAACATTGGCGAGATCCTCGTTAAATGCAGCCGAAAGCTCACTTACCGTGGATATGACTCTGTAGGTCTTGCAGCTGTCCACAACGGGAAAGTTGAGTTGAGGAAAGAAGTAGGTACAATTGATGAAGTCGACAAGCTTCTTGGTCTCTCGAAGATGCTTGGAGACAGGGGAATCTCACAGCTCCGTTGGGCCACGTACGGAGCTCCCACAAAAATCAATGCGCAGCCGCATTTCGCATGCGACGATATTCTGTTTGGCGCTCATAATGGTAACATACACAACTATGTTGAGTATCGCCAGGAGCTTGTTGATGCTGGTCATATTGTCAGATCTGAGAATGATGGAGAGTTGTGTGTGCATGCTGTTGACAAATACTATGAACAGACAGGGGATATGTTTGAGGCTGTCCGACTCTCAATCAAGGATCTCAAGGGGGCATATGCATATGCAGTTGGTCGGGCTGACATGGAGGAGCTATATGCAGTAAAGATGGGCTCATCTCTAGTTGCAGGATTGGCTGAACGTGATACAATTGTGTCAAGCGATCTGCCATCAATTCTCCCACTCACCAATAATGTGGTTTACCTTCAGGACGGCGAGATGCTTAGACTAACACCCAATGATGTCGAAGTATTTAGAATAGAGGATGGCAAACACCTTGATAGATCCCCTGAAACCAGCACTGTAGACGAACAAGCAGCTGAGAAAGGCGGTTATCCCCATTTCATGTTGAAGGAAATCAATGAACAACCGAAAGTAGCAGAAGATGTCCTTGGGGTTCTTCACGGATCTAGGACCGAAGAATGGCTGAAGATGATCGAGGATGCGTCGCGCCATTTTCTTGTTGCATGCGGAACTTCCTACCACGCTGGAATTGTCGGCACTTACTACTTCAATAAATACGCCGGCATTCCTTTAATCCCAGCCATTGGGGGCCAATTCATTCCCATGTACGGAAAGACATTGACTGATGACAGTCTTTCTATCCTTGTGTCACAGTCCGGAGAAACCAAGGATATTATCAATGTTCTCAACCTCACAAAAGAGAACCCCTCATTTGGAAAAACTCTCGGCATTGTCAACGTAATCGGAAGCACCTTGATGTTTGGAGTTGATGCCTACATACCCATGGCATGCGGTTATGAGGTAAGCGTCCCTGCAACAAAGACATACTACTCTCAGGTTATCATCTTCGCATATCTTGCTGCTCTTCTTGGTGAGAGGAATGGAACACTCGATTCATCTGAAGCAAAAGCATACATTGACACGCTATCTCGTGATTTGTCTCGACTTACGCAGGATACTATTAATCGAACTGGAATTCAGGCGAAAGACCTTGCTCGAACTCTAGTCGGATTCAACGACATGTATTGCTTAGGCTTTGGATTCACTGATGGCGTTGCTCGAGAGGGCGCTCTTAAGATTAAGGAGATTGTATATAATCACTGCGAAGGAATGTATTCAAGCGAGTTTAAACATGGTCCTCTTAGTATCGTTCATGATGGATACCCTGTTATCTTCGTAACAACACGTGATAATAGCTGGATGGTGATTAACCATTTAAGCGAAGTGCGAGTTAGGGGCGGAAGAACCATTATTGTTGGAGAGTATGAGGACAAACTAAAACACTACGTTGATTCGGGCAAAGACTACCTCATAGTTCCAGCATCCAATCCTTTCTTGAATCCACTGCTGAATGTAATCCCGCTTCAGCTTCTAAGCTATTTCCTTTCGGTTGATTTGGGAATTAATCCCGATCTGCCAAGGAACTTATCAAAGACACTAACAGTTGATTAGTCTTTGTCACCAGTTTCGCCTATTCTAATTGCCCTCATCTCAGATGAAACAACATTCCCCGCGTCAAACCCATCTCGTATATTCACTACCTCATTATCATCAATCTCGAAAACGCCTATGAGCTGTGTTCTATCCCCTAATGCCCACTGCCCGTAGATCAATTTTTCAGCAGTTGTTTCACATTCTAGGAGTCCCATTGTGCCTGTGCTAGACCACCAGCTTAGGCATTTCCCTTGATATCCCATCTGAGCTATTAAATCGTCCCATAGTCTACCCAGCTTTGTAGGACCATGCTTATTGCGAAAAGTGATTAGAATATGTCCCCGCTTATCTTTCATTTCCTCAGCTAGCATATTCATTTCTTTGTCAGTAAACAATGGCATCTAAATTCACTACTCTCAATCAATGTTGGTTTTAAAAGCCCCTCGCTATGGATATAAGCTAAAAAGATAATGTCCGAGCAGGTCAACAGAATGACAGAGCGACTCTCTCAAATCGGCCTTTTCTCATCTGACCCTTGGTCATCAAGAGTAAATGGGCTTGAATATGCTCTGCAGAATCTTGGCGTGAGTTCCCTACGGGTTATTCCTTGGAAGGTTGTTCGTATAGGCTCTTCAGATGAGCATCGTATTATTTCAGAGGGTACAGACCTTACAGATCTTGATTTGCTTCTTGTCCTCGACCTTGGCGCAAATGATATTGGCGCGTTCTTCAATCGAGTAGGCCTCCTTTCCGCTCTTGCAGAGCTTGGGGTCACAATAGTAAACAGCGTTTCATCAATCCTACTCATGCGAAATAAAGCTGAAACGATGAGAAAGCTTGTTTCTGCGAAGCTACCAGTTCCTCGAACTCTTATCACCGAATCTATGGAAGACGCTGCAAGATTCGTGAATGACAATTTCCCATGTGTTCTAAAACCGATAACTGGCTTTGGCGGACTCGGAGTCCAACTTATAGATAGGGACTTCGATCTTGAGCACATCTATGATTATCTCAAGTTTCACAGTCAGATGTTTGGGAAAGGTGCTTTCATACTTCAAGAGTACATCCGAGGGCCAGGATTTGACATACGTGCTTTTGTCTTGGACGGAGAGGTTATAGCTACCATGCAAAGGGTGAGCAATGGCGACATAGTCACCAATATTCATTCTGGTGGAACTCCGCGTCTAAATGACATAGACGTAGCCGAACTCGCAATAAACGCTGCTGAAGCAGTTAAAGGCAGATTAGTAGGAGTTGACATCATACCTGATCGGAGTGGCGACATGTGGGTGTTGGAAGTAAATGCAACGCCAGGTTGGACTGGTCTTCAAAGAGTCACGGGACTCAATATAGCTGAAAAGGTCGCAGATGCAATATCAAGGGTCTAGACTGCAGACTCTCCATTGACTCAACCCAAAGTATTTAAGAGAGTCCTTTGAGCCCCAAAAAATAGAGCCACCTCTATGCACAAAGACGTGTGATAGTGGTACGGAATCCGCCCTGTCTAACAGGGATTGCAAAACGAAATTCTGAGGCTAGTAGATTTGACGGAAGCAGCCGATGCGAAGCCAGAGGACATTGAGTTCCTTCGAGCACGATTAAGGGAACTCAAAGTGCAAGCACGCGAAGATTTGGAAATCCTGAGACGAGACCGAGATCAGATGCGGCAATACAAGACTGTCCGTGATGAACATAACAAAGAGGTCAGGAGTCTAATTGAATCTGTTAAGGCAGAGCGCGAGGAACGTGACCGAATAAACAAGGATATCTCTGAAGCAAAAGA